>DUTE01000170.1 GCA_012842235.1 Bacillota bacterium | reverse complement strand
GCCAAAGCTAGCGGTGATTTCGTGGAAAACCGGTATATCTAAGATACTTTTTAGCTCTTCTTCGATGTAAAAACATTCAGGAGCCTTAATATCTTCAAGGTTTATTCCGCCAAATGTTGGTGCAATATTTTTTACCACCTCAATAACATCATCTGGATCTTTAGTATCAAGGCAAATTGGTACAGCATCTATACCTGCAAATTCTTTAAATAGCACCGCTTTCCCTTCCATAACAGGCATAGCGGCAAGTGCACCAATATCACCAAGTCCAAGTACTGCTGTACCATTAGAGACAACAGCTACTAAATTGCCTTTAGCTGTATAATCGTAAACTAAGTCTTTTTCTTTGGCTATCGCCAAGCAAGGCTCTGCAACTCCTGGTGAGTAGGCTAAGCTAAGTTCTTCTTTATTACTTACAGGTACCTTAGAAACAACTGATATCTTACCTTGATTCTCTTTATGCAAAGCTAAGGAAGCTTTTCGAATATCCATCTTAAATTAAAATACCTCCTTAATACCGTTTATTTTGTTTCTTTTCTATCTCGTATTACTAGTTCCTGCTAATTCTTATTTTACACTAAAACAAAACAACAATGTTTAACTAGAATAAAACAGGCTACGACTAAATGTCATTTAGCTAATTTAACTACCTACATCGTACCATATTAAAAGAAGCATAGTATCTTATGTTATTGACTGTTTAAACAACAATGTTCTTGGTTTTAAACCTTTAGACCTGCCAATAGCCGATAGCTTCTAGCTTCTAGCTAATCATCCTGATACAAAGCCTACTTTGTATAGTAATCGTGAATTTCAATACACTAATAAAGCAGTCTAACCCAAATTAGACAAAGCAGGGATACGCAAAGGATCGCTAGGCTAATTAGCTCCTTAGATAATGCTGCTGAGGAAAGATTCCTGGGAATTCCAAGGTCTGAGACGTATTGGCCTATAAACTTTTGTTAGATTGTAAAACCTAAAAAAACATAAAAACATATAGATAATCATAATTCAAGCGTTGTCAGGAACGTCTAAATTGCCCAATACCAATGGAATAGTGTAACTGCCTCTTTGGCCATTTAACTTCAAACATATCAGATAAAATCGAGTAGAAGGAAGTGATTCTTCCCCGTCCTCTCACACCATCACCAATTTGATCTGCAAGCAGCGGTTTGGTCCTAGTAAACTTGACGCAAAGCCTATTCTTGGTTTCCAACCTAACTTTCAGACAAGTAAACCTCTTTCGAGCAACTGTATCCTTGCTTCTTTAGTAAACTACGTCCAATTCACTGTATCCGTCAGGTCCTTTCCTCTCTTAGTTTTTACTAACTTCTCTGGTACTACGCCCGAACTGACTCCTGTACATTCGTTCTACCTCCCAATAGAGGTTGCTAAGAGGCAAATTTCTTATTGCCTTCGTTTATTTGGCAACCTTACCCGGTATACTCTACCTTATATGTAAATTCTTTCCGTCAAGCTAGAGATTTGCCTCTGACTTCTTTCAGATTCCATCTCACAATGGACACCCTTGTCTTAAGCTATACACTTCCACACTATTTAGGGCATGTTAATACACACGTTAGACTATACCCACCGTGCAGGGTGATCCAAAAAAAAAGCACCAATCTCTCGATTGATGCTTTTTTTCTTTTTCCACTATCTGACTTGACTAGGTGATATTCATAGTCTCAATCAGTATTCTTTCATATTCTTTTTTATAGTTCAAAATAGGCAAATGAATCAATTTCTATTCCTTCTGTTAGAACTAAGAAGATACCACCCTCGGCGAAGGTATACCCTTCTTCAGCAGTGGTTTCAGCAATAAGCTCACCATCTCTGTAGTACTTGTAAGTATCACCTTCAAGAACTAGAGTAATAGTTGTCGTGTCGCCACGCTTTATTGATGGTACATTTCCAGGATTAACTGTAGCTGTTTTGGCTGGAGAGGCACCTTTGCCATGCCAAGTTGCTAATTCATAGCCATAGGTTGAGACATTAAGTCCATACCCATAGCAATAACGGTTTTCTAGATCTGGATTTCTTAGGTGAAGACGTATACCGATAGTGCCTTTTGAATATTCTTCTTCTTCAGATACATATAGCTTAACCGCAACTGCACCATCATTAACTAAGATATTATTTAGTTTAATACCTGAAGACGTTGCTGCTACATTTTCTGTGC
>DUTE01000169.1 GCA_012842235.1 Bacillota bacterium | reverse complement strand
GGGATCCCCACAAAGTGATTGAGGTTATAAGACGATCCTTAAAAGTCCCTGGCTCCCCCTCGTCGGCATTACAGACAACGTACTTTTGATTGGCTTGAGTCCTTGCTGTAACTCCTAGCTTTGTTCCTGTAGGAAATCCAGCACCTCCACGGCCTCTAAGACCTGAACGTTTAATAATATCTACTACATCCTCTGGGCAAAGTCCGCAAAGAACCTCGCCTACAGCCTTATAACCATCATGAGCAATGTATTCTTCAATACTTTGAGGATCAATTTCACCTACATTTTTAAGTACAACACGGGTTTGAACCTTAAAATAGTCTGTACATTTATCATCTGTTGTGGATACTGACGGTAACTCACCTTTATATTGTAGTCTTTTTACTGGTTTGCCTTTAACTAAGTGTTCACTAACAATCTCTCTTGCTATCTTTATGTTGACATGAGAATAGACTGTTCCTTCAGGGTAAACCACAACAATTGGCCCTTCTTCACAAGGACCAAGACAGCCTGTTTCGATAATACAGACCTCACGATCAAGTCTTCTCTCCTTAACTAAACGCTCGATCTCTTCCCGTACTGCTTTACATCCTTTAGAAACACATGGAGATCCGCCACATACTAAGACATGTGAACGATAAAACTCCATTTAGATCCCTCCTAAAGATCTAGTCGTAACGTGCTAAGATTTCAACTAGATTATCTAGAGCGAGGTTTCCATAGACAGTATCGTCGATCATTATTGCCGGTGCTACTGCACAAACTCCTAGACACGATGAAGTCTCAACTGTAAAACGTCCGTCTTTTGTAGTGCCACCTATTTCTACTTCTAATATATTTAAAAGTGAATCGATAACTTTTTTTGCTCCTAACACATGGCAGGGGGCTGACTCACAAATGCGTATAATATGGCGTCCTCTTGGTTTTGTTGACAGCATCGAATAAAATGTTGCCACTCCATATACCTGGCTTTCAGAGATACCAAGAACAGAAGCTACCACATACAGTGCTTCTCTAGGTAAATAGTTTTGTAGTGATTGAATCTCTTGAAGTAACAACACTAAATCCTCTGGTCTACCACAGTAATTTTTTGCCATAACCTCAACATTTGCCAAGAAACTTGCTTCACAATAAGAAGAGACATCATTGAGTTCTGTCATTTTTTGACCTCCTTTCCTTCTAGGCACTTAGACAGTTGCCTTTTGATACGATAAAGTTTTTTGTTATTTTTTTCACAATGTTTGGCAAAAAAATTAGCCGCTGTGCAAACGTCAATCGACTTCTATGGATATGACAAGTTCGCCTACGACCTGACCATTTACTATGTGACTAGCAATTATGTGACGAGCCTTATCAGGGCTAACCCGACCGTAAGTAACCTTTGGCTCATCCTGCTTGACTATATTTATTATTGGTTCCGACTCACACATACCCATACAACCGGTTTGGGTCACGATCACTTGAGTTAGGCTACGAGTATTAATCTCATCTAATATAGCTGCATATGTTTCACAAGCTCCTTTAGCAATACTGCAAGTCCCCATATTGACAACTATACGCACATCTTCTTTGTTCTTTTGGGGATCGGCCTTGGTATTGACCTGTTCTTTAAGCATTTTTAACTCATCAAGAGACATCATCTTTACCCCTCCTTCTCAAAGTCTCTTTAATGAAGGTACTGATTCACGTTGAAGTGTAAAATACTCAAATACCACAAAAAAGCTTAAATACTTAGAGAAAACATATTCCTAATATATTGCTTAATATGATTAACGAGATAAAAATCTAAGCCAAATCATGCTAACCTAAACTTCGTTCTTTACCCGATTCTTCTTTACTAAACTTCCCTTTCCTTTAATATAAAACAGATTCTTTTATTTTTTAAAAAAACAAGTGGATATTTTCCTCGCTATCCTATTAAGGATAGAGTTTTGCATCCACTTGCTAGGTTACTTCTATTGCGATTGGCGATAACTTCTTCTATTTACATATTCTATTCATTTGTTTTTATCATATGCCATAAAGGCTATCTTTTTTTTCAGAGTTCTAACTGCTTCTTCTAAACTCGCGCACTTTATATAGATGGCCTGAATCTCCTTAAAAAAAGTGACAATCGACTAACAAGCAACAAAATCACCTGGTTTTGCCAAATAACAATTTTTTATCGAACCTCTCTAAATCTTCGTAAAACCACAGAAATTCATATGTCAAAGTTTTAATTTTGTTTTCGGCTAATTCTTAATACAGCTAAGCCAAAAAAGATAATACCAGAGGTTAGTAATATTAATATGCTTGTACTAGAAGTAAGTGTTTTATCACCTATCTGATAGGTAACACCAAAAACATTCTTGATCTGCTCAATAACTTCAGGAGGGGCACTAATTGCGCTAAACGGCTTAGACATCATAATCTGTCTATACAATGCTCCTGCATGGCTTGGGGGAAATACTTTTATCACAGTTTGGATAGTACTTGGCAGACTGCCAATAGGAACATATATACCTGTTAGAAAGCCAATTAAAGTACCAATAATCGTGCTGGCTGTAGCAAATGCATTGTTGGAATCAAAAAACGAAACTAAAAACAACATCATCGCTGTAGAAGAAAAGACGTTGATTACCATAACTCCAAATAACTTTAATATCTGCTGTAAACCTAATAGTTCTCCACCATAGATTAAAATATAGACTTCAGCAAAGATAAAAGCAACGATGCTAATTATCATACTAATAGTCCATGAACTAATAATGTAACCTGCTGTAATTTGGCTGCGTTTTATTGGAGCAATTTGAAAATCTCGCGAAATCTTTTTCGTTTTGTCATTAACCAAGATACCAAAGGCACCTAAAGTTGTTGTAATAGAAGTAACAGCTAGGGTACCTGCCATTATCCAGCTATCCATTAAAAAGCGTGCATTAGCTCCGGCATATTTTTCTACATCCCTAACAACAATATCACCTAAGAAAAGAGCATAGAGACTAATAATTATAAACACTGATAGTAAAGAGAAAAAGACTGCAGCACGGTCTCGAAAAAACACTAACAGATTCCTCTTGGCTAGTTCCATAGATACACTCATTGGCATACATCCTCTCTCATAGCTTTGCCGGTTATATTGACAAAGACATCATCCATATCTCCAGTGATAACTTGAAAACTTACAATGTTATTTTTTACAAGATCAAGTAAAGGTAAAGCATGGAGAGTACTTCTTAATTTGATGATAAATTGTCCGCCTTTTTGTTCATAGATGATTCCCTTATTATCGAAAAGATCCCTTAAAATCTCTGCATCTTTTGCTACTAACATTAGCCTGTCGGTGCTATAGTTTTCTTTTAAAATAGCTGGGTTTCCTGTAGCTACTATCTTTCCTTCGTCAATAATAGCTACTTGATCGGCATTTGCTGCCTCTTCCATATAATGTGTAGTAAGGAAGACAGTCATATCGTTGTTTTGTTGTAGGTTATTAATGGTTTCCCAAACATGATGTCGGGTTTGAGGATCAAGGCCTGTTGTTGGTTCATCCAAGAAGATTACTTCTGGGGTATTTACTAGAGCCCGTGCTATATCTGCTCTTCTTCTTTGCCCCCCAGAGAGCAAACCGTATGGCCGGTTAATAAAGGTCTCTACCCCAGCTGCATAAGCTGCAAACTCTACTGCCTCAGACTTCTTTTGACCTGAAAGCCCATAGAAGGCAGCCCGTAAAGATAGATTTTCCTTTACTGTTAGCAAAGAATCTAAAACACTGTATTGAAAAACGATACCGATTCTTTTACGGATCTCATCGTCCTTTTTTCCTAATTCAAAACCTGCCACCTTAACAGTGCCTGAATCAGGCTTTAGTAATGTGCAAATTGTTTCGATAGTTGTTGATTTCCCTGCACCATTTGGGCCAAGAAAAGCAAATAAATCCCCTTTTGTTACTGAAAAACTAATGCCATCTACTGCTTTGATTGAACCATAACTTTTGTATAAATCATTTACTTCGATGATCTTTTCCATCTATTTACTCCTCTCAAAAGTTCTCATATTACCGATTTCCATCTAAGTATTTTCGTGAAACTATATCACAAATATGTTGACTAAAATACAGCCCCAAGGTTACCCTTTTACGTACTATTTTGTTATTGATTAATTTATTATAAACGACAAAACTACTTGTAGAGTCCATTCCTTAACAACTAATCGTTTTTTTGATTTATCTTTATAGATTAAGTAGCTATAGCTTACTGCCACAGATTATACAGTTATTAGAAGCTGCTCAACTTTGTTCTGC
>DUTE01000168.1 GCA_012842235.1 Bacillota bacterium | reverse complement strand
GATAACAACGTTGATATTCAAGAGTTTATGATTATGCCAGTTGGTGGCAAAAGCTTTGCTGATGCTTTAAGAATGGGTGCTGAAGTCTTTCATTCGCTAAAGAAAGTCCTAGGTGCTAAAGGCTACAATACTGCTGTAGGTGATGAAGGTGGTTTTGCACCTAACCTTAAGAGCAACGAAGAAGCTATTCAAGTGATTTTAGAAGCAGTAGAGAAAGCTGGTCTTGTTCCTGGAGAGGACATCCTCATTGCTATGGACGTTGCTGCAAGTGAGATGTTTAAGGATGGTCTCTACCATTTTGAAGGTGAAGGCATTACTAGAGATACCGACAGTATGATCGAGTTTTATGAAGATCTAGTAAGTAAATATCCAATTGTCTCCATTGAAGATCCACTTTCAGAGGAAGAATGGGATAGTTGGAAAAAGATTACTGATGCACTTGGCAAAAAGGTTCAATTAGTAGGTGACGATCTTTTTGTTACCAATACAGAGCGTCTATTGCGCGGCATTAATATGGGAGTAGGTAACTCCATCTTAATTAAAGTAAATCAAATTGGTACTTTAACCGAGACTTTAGATGCTATTGAGATGGCTAAGCGTGCAGGTTACACAGCTGTTGTATCCCATCGCTCTGGAGAGACAGAAGACACAACAATTGCTGATATTGCTGTAGCAACAAATGCAGGTCAAATTAAAACAGGTGCTCCTTCTAGAACAGATCGGGTAGCTAAATACAATCAGCTTCTTAGAATAGAAGAGGCTCTTGCTGATATTGCTAGATATCGTGGTAAAGATACATTCTATAATTTAAAGTAACTTATAATTAATTGCAAAAAAGGGAGGCCTTTTCTGGCCTTCCTTTCTTGTAGATAGGTGACTAATATGATAAAATAACCTCATAATTGGAGGTGACGCGGGTGTTAACTTTCCTTACAGTGCTAGAAGTAATCGTTGCTATTGCACTGACAATTGTTGTCGTCATTCAGCCTAGCAAAGAGGCTGGTATGGGAGCTTTAGGTGGCAGTTCACAGGTCTTTGCTGGGAAAAATTCTGGTTTTGAAGCTATGCTTGACAAGCTGACTACCTGGCTCGCCGTGGCATTTATGGTTCTAAGCGTCTTAATTGCTTTAATATCGTAAAAAGTAGGGGCGAAAGAACAACTTTCGCCCCTTTGTCATATCTTTAGCTATGTCGGATATACTAAAGTGGATTCACCAGCAAAGAAAGAACTTTTTTTCTGAGAGGTTCTGTGATCCACTGAACATAACGGTAGATGGGAAAAGGAATTTTAAGTTCTTTTAAGATCTTAAAACCAATAACAAAAGCATTAATTTCTAAATATTCAGGCACTTCATCGATACCGAGATAAGCAACTACCTTAGCATTTTCAGGATGGAGGTCGAAATCTACGACATGACCGATTTCATGAGCAAATGCTGTGATAATAAATTCTAAAGGTTGTGAGTGGAGATCCTCTTCCCAAAGATAGATGGTTCGTCTGTTTGGCCTATAATGCCATACAGGAATAGGGCTCAAAGCAAAGTGGACACCTCTTCTTTGAGCAAAAACAACTAATGCACGTATAAACTGATTATCAGGCAAATACCTGTATAACATGGCATACCACTCCTTTGGGAGGCACAAGAATGCTATATTTAACAAAAGAAGAGTTGTGTGAGTTTTATCAGGTTAATACAGACGAAATAATATCTGTGTTAAAAGCTGAAAAACAATTAGGTACCATATTTTATCACGACACTCCTCTAGATGTTCTAGGACAGAATGATTATTTAGCAGTTGTGTTACCGATTATGGGAAATGTTTTATCAACTACTTACGAACAGATGCCTCAAGATAAACTTCCTTTATTACCTTTTCCGGTGCCAAAGGTAGTGTATGAGGCTGTTAAATCAGACGAGGAATATTTAGTTTTTACTTTAGCTCGTTATAAGATAGCTCATCTTAAAGGAGATTTTTCGAGAACTTTTTCCATTGATCTTAAAGAATTTCAATATGGAATAGGAACAGTCCTTCACGATTATGATTATCTCTTACCTTATATGGGTAAACTACTTTATTGGATAGATCTAAAACCAGAACTATGTGAACTTGTTGATAATTTGCCTTTACAAGAGATTGACAATATTGTTGCTCATGGTCGTAGAATAAAGGTTTTAAGAAAAACAGTTTTTTAAAGCTTTTTAGTATAAGCTGCTATGTTGCCATAGAGAAATTGTTTCGGGGTGATTTACTTGACAAGATCCGTTAAACTGGTAGTGGCTGTGTTATTACTATTTTTTTCTGTAACAGCCTATGCTGAGTATTTTATCGACATAAATATTCCTGAGTACAAACTAAGGTTGTACGAGGATGATAAACTTGTTAAGATTTATCCTATAGCTGTAGGTAGATCTATCACTCCATCAATACTTGGTGATTTTCAAATAGCCACAAAGGTAAAAAATCCAACTTGGTATCCAGTAGGTAAAGAACCGGT
>DUTE01000013.1 GCA_012842235.1 Bacillota bacterium | reverse complement strand
CCGGTGATAGAACTTGAAGATCTAGGGGATATTGAAGTTCAATATTGTTTAGCTACACATGGCCATGCTGATCATATTAAAAATGCCAAAACGATAACAGACCATTTTAATATTCCTCTTACTCTCCACAAAGATGAAGCGATTTATGCTCAGGATGATAGCTATAACCTTAGCCACTATGTTTTAGGTAAAGAACTTACTAAGATCGATAACCTGAATCTTTTAAATGATGGAGATAGCTTGTTGTTTTTTGATCATAAAATTGAGGTGCTTCATACTCCAGGACACACACTTGGTTCTGTAATGTATCTTGTTGATGATACTTATCTTTTTTCAGGTGATACAGTCTTTAAAAACGCTATTGGTCGAACAGATCTTAAAGGCAGCAACCCCAATCAGATGAAAAACACCATTGATAAGCTTCTTTTAATCGATAAAAATTGGCAGGTCTATGCAGGTCACGGTGATAGTACTAATTGGCAGGAGGTAAGAGAGTCTCTAAAGTACTTAAGGAGGCTTGTTTAATGAGAAAGAAAGAGATGCCTAAGACTGTGTCTATAGCACCTACTATTGAAGCACCAGAAGAACTAATACAATCAGTAGAGAGTGCTTTGGATGTTTTTTCAAATAATCCATTGCTAAAAGGAATAAAAATTAAGATAACCAAAATTCCTCAAGGAATTAAAGTACAAGTTATAGGCCAAAGTGGCAAGAAGGAAGCTTTAGCAACAGATGTATTTGTTGGTGATAGGCGTTGGCTCAAAGGAGATATCGATAGACGCCAGTTTGAACTGACAAAGACTGCTGTAGTTGAAGCACTCTCCGATTATACAAACCAAAACCTCTTTTGGGGGTCTTTAGTAGGTGTAAGGCCTTCAAAGTTGTATAGACTTATAAGAGAAAGAGGATTCACTCAACAAGAGGCAGAACTTATTTTAAGATCAGTCTATGGTATAAAAGATGAAAAGATAAGGCTTTTAGAGACAGTCTATAACAAACAAAAAGGTATCTCTTTGTTAGATGACAAATCAATAAGTATCTATATAGGAATCCCTTTTTGTCCAACAAGATGCACATACTGTTCTTTTGCAGCCTATCCTCTTTCTACTCACGGGCATCTTAAACAACCTTATTTAGAAGCTCTCTACAGAGAACTAGTTGAGTTTAGAGAGTATTTTGGAGAAAAAGGCATAGAGATATCTAGTGTTTATGTTGGTGGAGGGACGCCAACATCATTAACTGCCGAAGAACTAAATAAGGTTCTATCTCTTTTGCCTAAAACCAATGAGCTTACTGTAGAGGCGGGTAGGCCCGATACAATTGATCGGGAAAAACTCCATGTTCTGAAGGAAAAAGGTACAGATAGGGTCTGTGTTAATCCTCAAACCCTAAACGAGAAAACCCTGCAATTAATAGGCCGAGCCCATACAGTAGAGGAGTTCTTTCAAGCAGTAGAGTTAGCTCGTGAGGTTAAAATACCGATTCTAAACATTGATCTTATTGCTGGTCTTCCTAAAGAAAATATCGGTGATATGGAAAATACGTTAGAAAAGATTCTTGCACTAGAGCCAGAAAATGTCACTGTTCATACTCTTGCGGCAAAGAGGGCATCTACATGGTATAAAGAACTGCAAAGTTGGCCTTTGCCAACGACTATAGAGACTGAGAAGATGGTCAATTTAACAGCTGTAAAATTAAGAGAGGTAGGATTAGCCCCATATTATCTCTATAGACAAAGACAGATGGCAGCAAATTTAGAAAATATAGGTTATGCAAAAGAGGGCAGTGAGTGTTACTATAATATTATTATGATAGAAGAGTTGCAAACTGTAGTTGGTATGGGAGCAGGGGCTTCTACAAGATTTGTCGGGGAGGTTATCTCTAGGGTGGTAAACCCAAAATGCCCTGCAACTTATGTAAAGAGGCTTGAAGAACTTATAAGGTTAAAGAAAGAAAACCTTGACAACCTTTTTTTGAGAATTAATTGACAATGGGTGATTTTTTCAGTTAAAATTAATGAGGTATTGCAGAGCAATCCTAAGGAGGGAATAGCTTTGGCTTTTATGTCCAAAATCCGTGATAATACCAAAGTCATTTTAGTGGTTGCAGGTATTATTCTGGTGATAGGAACAGTGGCAGCGACATTTGCATTTGCAGGCTCAGCAGGCAAAGCTCCATCTAAATACATTGCTGAGATCAATGGTATCAAGTTAGAGAGAAATCAGTTTGAACAAGATTTTTATTATGTTTGGCAACAACAAAACCAGATGAGTTATGGCCAACTAACAGGTTTAGATCAGGAACCTATGAGAGCCCAGTATATGATGCAACTTCTTATGCGTGAGGCCCTCCTTGATGAAGCCAAGAAGTTAGGACTTGACGCCACCAAGGAAGAGATCGACGCTGAAATGGCCCAAATAGCAGAGGCCGTTGGCGGTGCTGATGAACTTAAGGCACGTTTAGATATTATTGGTATTTCTGAAGATACATTAAAAGAGGATATCCGTAATTCTGTTATCTTTGAAAAACTTCAAGATGAAATAACAAAAGATGTTGATGTAACAGATGATGAAGTACGTCAACAACTAGAAGAGGTTAATGCTAGTCACATTCTTGTCGATAATGAAGAACTTGCTAATGAACTTTATCAGAAACTACAAGATGGTGCTGATTTTGCCGAGTTAGCTAAAGAATATTCTCTTGACACTGGTTCTAAAGATGATGGTGGAGCATTAGGCTTTTTTGGTCGTGGTGTTATGATTTCAGAGTTTGAAGATGCAGCATTTAATCTAGAAGCAGGCGAGATCTCTGAACCAGTAAGGTCACAGTTTGGTTATCATATTATTAAGACAATAGAACACAAAGTATTGGACGACGAAGAGTTTGCTGAAAAGAAAGATGAAGCCCGCGAAAAACTCTTGCTCGATAAGAAAAACAATGTATTATCGCAATATGTTTCAGCTTTACAGGCGAAATCCAAGATAAAGATCTATGATTCACAGCTAAGAGCTTGGTTTGAATTAAGTGAAGGTAAAATTGAAGATGCTATCAAATCATATAATGAAGCACTAAAAGACCGACCAGGAGATCCTTATATTCTGGCATCTTTGGCTGAAGCATATCGTCGCAAAGGTGATATAGATACCGCATGGGATAACTACAGAAAAGCTTCGGCAGGTTCTAATGAACTAGCTATCAAACTTAATATGGCTTTAATTGGCCAGACTAAGATGCAAAATATAGTTAATGCTAAAGAGACTGAGGAGGAAAAGAGCCTCTTTGAGTGGACTTTGGAAGATGAGGAACTTAAGGCTATTTATGCAGATATAGTAAAAGCTTTAGATGAAGCATCTTCAAGTGCAGGAGAAGATCTACTTAGTCATCTTCAACTAGCTCAAGTCTTTAATATGTTTGGTGATACAGAAAGAGGCCAGGCCGAGATGGACAAGATCAAGGCCATAACCGAAAAGATTGATGCCGAAGAATCTCTAGATGAAGACGCAGATTCTCTAGAAAACACAGAAGACTAAGGCAAAGGAGTAGAGGAGCAAAGGAAAATTTCTTCTACTACATTTGTCCTGGAATACTTTTGCGGAAAACTTTCGGGAAGTGGTGGCACTTGTCACCACTTCCCTTTATAATTAATGGAAAGCATTAGAGGTGATTAATATGATATCACGGCCAAAAGGGACTAACGACATTCTACCTGATGAGATCTGGCGCTGGCATAAGCTTGAAGCTATGATTCGCAAAGAATGTGCTTGTTTTGGTTTTAAGGAGATTCGTACACCTATTTTCGAGGAGACTCACCTTTTTCAAAGAAGTATTGGTGAGGCCACAGACATAGTAGAAAAGGAGATGTACACTTTTTTAGACAAAGGTGGCCGTTCTATGACTTTGCGACCAGAAGGTACTGCCGCTGTTGTCAGAGCGTTTGTGGAAAACAACCTTAAAGGTGCAGGTCTACCTGCTAAACTTTATTACTTAGGCCCAATGTTTCGTTACGAAAGGCCACAAGCAGGAAGATATAGACAATTTCACCAGTTTGGTATAGAGTGTTTTGGTTCTTTAGAACCGGCTTTAGATGCTGAGGTAATTATGCTTGCCCATGAACTCTATCAAAAAATTGGTGTAAAAGATGTAGTATTAAAGATAAACTCGATTGGCTGTCCAGATTGTCGACCAAAATATCTGGAAAAACTAAGAAGTGAGCTTGCTAAGTATAAGGATAGACTTTGTGAAAATTGCCAGAGAAGATCGATTACTAATCCTCTTCGGGTTTTAGACTGCAAAGAAGAGAAATGCCAAGAGGTTATAGCAGATCTACCTCACTTGCAAGATTATCTATGTGATGAATGTTCACTCCATTTTACAAACCTCAAAAAAATTCTTGACATTTGGGAGCTACCTTATGTAGAAGAACCAAGATTGGTAAGAGGATTTGATTATTATACAAAGACGGTTTTTGAGTTTTGTTTTGATGATCTAGGCGCTCAAAATGCCATAGGTGCCGGGGGACGTTATGACAAACTTGTAGAAGAGATCGGTGGAGAGAGTACACCAGCTGTGGGTTTTGCCATGGGCATGGAGCGTACTCTTTTGGCAGTAGGTGATAAGTGGCAGAAAGAACCAGAAATCGATCTATATATCGTATCCATCGGCCAGGAGACCAAAGAAGAGGCTTTAAGGCAGTTACTTTTGGCTCGTAGACATGGTATAAGGACAGAGATGGATATACTTAACAGATCAGTCAAAGCCCAGTTTAAGCAGGCCGATCGCTTGGATACGAAATACTGTCTTATCCTTGGGCCAGATGAGCTAAAAGACAACAGAGTAAAGCTAAGAAATATGCAAAGTGGAGAAGAATCAGAATATCAAATCTCCGAGTGGTTGGGAGGCTTAAAGCTATGACAAAAGATACAGATTGTGGTTTATTGAGAAAAACAGATGCTGGAAAGACTGTCACTTTAAGTGGCTGGGTACATCGCCGCAGGGACCATGGGGGCTTAATTTTTGTTGACTTGAGGGATCGCTCTGGTATTGTTCAGGTTGTCTTTGATCCAGAGACAAGTAAAGAAAACTTTAGCCAGGCAGAAAAGCTTAGAAGTGAATTTTGCGTGCAAATTAAAGGTGAGGTTTCTATTCGACCCGAGGGTTTGCAAAATAAAGATTTAGGAACAGGGGAAATTGAGGTAAAGGCCAAAGAGCTCACTATTCTATCTACAAGTCAAGCCCTTCCTTTTGCTCTTGATACAAGAACGGATGTAGATGAATCAGTCCGTCTTAGCTACCGTTACCTAGATTTGAGGCGTCCTGAACTACAAAACAACTTTATTTTGCGTCACAGAATAACCAAGGCTGTCCGTGATTTTTTAGATGCTGAAGGTTTTTTAGAGGTAGAGACACCTATGCTTACTAAATCTACACCAGAAGGTGCTAGGGATTATCTAGTGCCCTCTCGTGTAAATCCTGGTACATTTTATGCCCTACCACAATCGCCCCAGATCTTTAAACAGTTATTGATGGTTTCAGGGTTTGAAAAATATTTCCAAATCGCTAAATGCTTCCGCGATGAAGATCTACGCAAAGATCGTCAGCCTGAGTTTACCCAAATTGATATGGAGATGTCTTTTGTTGATGAAAAGGACATTCAAGATTTAGTAGAAAAAATGTTTGTCTATCTCTTTGATACTGTTTTGGATATTCAATTAACTACACCATTTCCAAGAATGACTTACAAAGAAGCTATGAGTCGTTATGGTTCTGACAAACCAGATACTAGATTTGGTATGGAACTTATCGATCTATCTGATATAGTCAAAGACTGCAATTTCAAGGTCTTTTCGGGAACAGTGGCCAATGGTGGTCAGGTTAAAGCGATCTGTGTTGAAGGATGTGCTGACTATACAAGAAAGCAATTAGACGATCTGACTCTTTTAGCTCAAGAGCTTGGAGCTAAGGGTTTAGCTTGGATGCTTATTAAAGAAGAGATAAAAAGCCCGATTGCTAAATTCTTTACTGAAGAAGAACTAGATGCCATTATAGAAAGAACAGGTGCCAAACAAGGTGATCTTCTCTTGTTTGTGGCAGATCAAAAAGAAACTGTAGCTGCTGTCCTAGGAAGATTGCGTCTAGATTTAGCTGCAGAGTTAGGTCTTATACCTGAAGATAAGATGAACTTTCTTTGGGTTGTAGATTTTCCGCTTCTTGAATGGAGCAAAGAGGATAATCGCTTTGTTGCAGTCCATCATCCGTTTACTGCACCTAAAGACGAAGACTTTGATAAAGATCCTCACAATGCTGTAGCCAAAGCCTATGATCTGGTATTAAATGGCGTAGAGTTAGGCGGAGGTTCTATTAGAATCCATGATGCTAAAATGCAATCAAAACTATTTAGTGTTTTAGGTATCTCTGAAGAAGAGGCTGAAGAGAAGTTTGGTTTTCTCTTAAAAGCATTTAAGTTTGGGCCACCTCCTCATGGAGGCATCGCTTTTGGCCTTGATCGTATGATCTGGCTATTAGCAGGTGCTGAATCTATAAGAGATGTTATTGCTTTTCCTAAGACTCAAAAAGCTGTCTGTTTGTTAACTGATGCTCCTTCAGCTGTTTCGCCAAAGCAGTTAAAAGAGCTGCATATTTCATCGACAGTGAAAAAGAAAGTTTAAGATCAAAGATTTAACACTTCACATTTGACTTTTGATTAGATCCTTACACCTGCTATGCGGTGGTTATATGCTTTGATTTTAAAGGTCAGGGCTTAGGCTTACTAAAGCATTGACTTTTAGGTTAACAATTAGAAAACAAAAAGCACTTTAGCTCTCTTTGTTTAGTTAGTGAGATCAGCTTAAATTCTAGAGAAATGTTTAAGCTAAAGCTTAGAGCTTAGGCTTGACAATATTTTCTAAAACGTTGAAGCGAAGTCATCTTTATGCTATGATATAGACAAAAGGAACCCTGCTGTGTTCGTAGTCAAGCTGATCTTGTTATGAGCCAACACTCTTTACTAGGGAGCCTGGAGTTTTGTAGTGGCCGCAAAACCTTTTAATGGATTTGCCTAAGCTATGAACAGGGCACCCACCTGCCTTGGCAGGTTCATCAACACTCAGCACCAACGGCACGGCGGGGATCTGTCGAAAACGAGAGGAGCCACATGTAAGTGGCTCCTTTTTTTAGGTGGTGGTAGCTAATGGATCACTTACTTAGAACAAGTTTGGTAATTGGCAAAGAAGCTATTGCTAAACTTTCTCAGTGTAGAGTTATAATTTGTGGACTTGGTGGAGTAGGTGGCTATGCAACAGAGGCTCTAGCCCGTTCAGGTTTAGGTTTTTTAACATTAATCGATGGTGATGTAGTTGAGGAAACTAATCTTAATCGACAGCTAATAGCTACTTTATCTACTATAGGAAAAGAAAAAACTAAAGTTATGGCAGAAAGAGTAAAAGAAGTTTCGCCAACAACAAAGGTAAGTACTTATAATGTGTTTTTATCTGCAGACAACCTCTTTGAGTATATTTGTAATACTGATTATGTAATTGATTGTATCGACGACATTGGAGCTAAAACCGCCTTGATTGTCTATTGTCTTAAAAACAATATTCCCCTTATTTCCTCAATGGGTGCTGGGGGTAGAGTTGATCCTACCTTAATACAAATTGCAGACATCTCAGAGACAACTATAGATCCTTTAGCACGCACTATGAGACGAAGACTCAGAGAACATGGGATATCTCAAGGTTTAAAAGTAGTTTATTCACAAGAAAAACCAGTTAAAGCCCAAAAAGTAGATGGTGAGATGGTTATTGGTTCTACCGCTTTTGTACCTCCTGCTTTTGGGTTAGCTTTGGCCTCTTTTGTTATAAGAGATCTTATCTCCTAGTGTTTAGCGGATATTTAGAGGCTATTGAAAATAAAAGAAGACGTGAGAGTTAATTACAGCTAGTGTGAGCGAGCTGTAGGCCATAGTTTTTCTAAAAAGAAAACCATGGCCCTTTTTTTTTCTTATTTTGGCCATTGACTATTTCTTGTATTTGCCGCATAATCACTTCTTGTAAGGATTTGAGCTTAGGGAAATTGGTTAGGAGTTGTTTTTCTAAGTGGTTCTGTAATTATGTACCTGAAAGGTGAGATTTGTATTAATTTCAAGCGATTGTCAAAACAAGTAAAGGTGTTTTTTGGCTATATCTAGTTATTAAAAGGAGGCCGATATTTGAATGAACAATATTTGGGTAATTGGTGGAATCGCAGCTTATTTACTAGGAATGCTCTACATAGGTTTTAAGACTAGTAGAAACATTAATAACTCTGAAGACTTTATTGTAGCAGGTAGAAGACTCCCTCTTGGTCTTGCGGTTGCTACACTGTTTGCTACTTGGTTTGGTGGAGGTACTTCAATGGGGGCTGCTGGCGAATCTTATTATCATGGTTTCTTAGGTGCTATCGCTGACCCATTTGGTGCTGGTCTTTGCCTTATTTTAGGTGGACTTTTCTTTGTCCGCACTATGAGGCGTATGCAGCTTTTAACTATTGCAGATTTTTTTGCCATTAAATACGGTAAAACAAATGAACTGTTGGCATCAATAATTACCATTCCTGCTTTTGTAGGCTGGGTCGCTGCTGAGCTAGTTGCCCTTGGATTTATCGTTCATTCAATAACAGGACTTTCTCCTGCATGGGGCATAGTAATCTCTGCTTTAGTAGTTCTTTTTTACACTTATCAAGGTGGTATGTGGGCGGTAACGATCACTGATTTTGTGCAAATGATAATACTGGTTGTGGGTCTTTTGATAATTTTCCCTGTTGTTTTACATGATGTTGGGGGCCTAAATACCTTAAGAACACAAATTCCTGATAAAATGTTTTATATCTATCCAAGAAATGCTAGTTTCAATGATTGGCTGTTTTATATACAAGCTTGGCTTATAGTTGGTTTTGGCTCTATTCCTGGACAAGATCTCATGCAGAGATCTCTATCTAGTAAAGATGAAAATACTGCTCAAAATGCCTCTTATCTTTCAGGCATCGCTTATATACTTTTAGGTATTATCCCTGTTACTTTAGGGATTGTTGGCCGCTTAGTTGTTCCGGAAATCGCTAATTCAGAGATGATTTTAGTGGTTTTAGCACAAAAATACCTGCCTAATATAGGGGTAGCAATCTTTGTTGGGGCATTATTGTCGGCAATAATGTCTTCTTGTGATAGTGCAATATTAGCACCAGCAAGTATTATTACCAGAAACATCGTTCCCTATTTTAAGAAGCTCGACTCCAAAGAAGAGTTAGTTGTTGCTCGTTATGCTACACTTGGCATAACTATAGCAGCTCTAGTTATAGCTCTTTGGTTTCAAAATATCTATAGTTTAATGGTTTCTTCTTGGGCCTTTTTATTAGTAGGTTGTTTTGTTCCTCTGTTATTTGGTATTTGGAGCAAAAAAGCCAACACTCCTGCGGCAACCTGGTCTTCCATTTCTGGCTTTGTTTCCTGGTTGCTTTTGACTGTTTTTTCTCCTAATACTCCCAATGAACTAATAGGCTTAGGAGTTAGTTTTGTAAGCTTTGTTATGGTTATGTTGGCAACTTACAAAAAAGTAGCTCCCAAACCTTTACTTGATATCTATGGGCAGCCGATAGATCTAAAATGGCGTGGTCCAATTCATTCAAGTAATTCTAAACTAAGCTTAGATACAGCAAAAGATACAGTTTATGTAAGAGAGTGATAAATTAGAGAAAACCCTCAAACGAAAAGTTTGAGGGTTTTTTTTAACGAATTACAAACGACCAACCATAGATGTAGCTACGTCCATCGTTACCAAGAATTCTAACTGTAAGGTTTTGATGTCCATAAGAGATATTCGGTGTTTCCACAACAATGCGTTGTTTTTTATCATCAAAGCGTGCCTTAAGCTCTTGGCTTTCTAAATCAGCAAAGACCTTAACCACTTCCACTTCTTGAGGGAGCTTAATATCAGCAATTACAGTTGCTGGCCTATAATTAATAACCTGTGCTTGGGCAGGTACAGTACGGATGATCTCTAATGGGGTGCTAGAAACTTTATGGGCAAAATCTTCTAGGGTATCCTTAGCATAAAGCATATGCCGGTTTAATCTATACGGATTTGGGTTAAGATTATTAGGACCTTCTTCAATAAGAAAACAAGTAAGATATCCTGCTTCTTTAGCCCAATCTTCAACCTCTTTAGTGTAAGCCCCATAAGGGTAGGCAAGTGCTGTCACTTCTGTACCAAGTGATTTCTCAATAAGATCTTTGTTTTCAACGAGTTCTCTCATGGCTCCTTCTTTGTTGTTAGGAGCAAAACTCGATAGATCTGCATGAGAGATGGTATGGGCTTGAATAGACCAGCCTAAGCGTTGTAGTTCTTTTAGTTCATCTACTGTAAGGCCACCTGAGCTTTCAGAGCTTTTAAGGCGATCCGAATAAATAAATAGTGTGGCAGGCATTTTATGTTTTGCTAAGATTGGTGCTGCATTAGTAAGAGTTTCTTTGTAACCGTCATCAAAGGTGATTAATACTGGTTTTTGTGGAAGCGGAGACTTATCTTGGAGATAAGAAAGGAGTTCTTCGTAGCTGATAACATTATAACCATTATCTTTTAAATAACTTAGTTGATTGTCAAACATATGGGGAGTGACATCAATAAAAGATGGGCCACCATCAATAATGCGATGATAGGCTAAAATGGTAATGGTGGGAACTTTGCTTTCAGGAACAACAAAGGTTATTTGTTCTTGTGAACAACCAGTGAGCCCTAAACAGAGAACAAGGACAAGAAGTAAAGACAGCAAAAAGGCTTTAGTACTTCTTTTCATAAATTAACCTCCATAACCTCTTAAGGATTGAGATGTTTTATAGCAAACTCCATAGCAGTTTTTTGGAAAAGCTCTCCGCCACCATCATGGCTACTAAACGGGTAGACACAGATCTCTTTAGGGGCCTGAATACGATTGTAGGCAGCAAAGACAGTCTTTGGTAGACAAACAGGGTCTTGCATACCTACAGAAACTAATACAGGACATTTAATAAGTGGTGCAAGATTAACATTATCAAAATAGCTCAGAGTATTAAAAAAAGCAGGGGCTTTTTCAGGGTAGAGTTTAAGATACTCCATAATTTCCCGAAGAGAACTGCTAGAATGCAAAACACCGTATTCCGTGTAGCACATATTTGGAACTCCGGCAATACATAAAGAAACATCGTCACTTAATGCAGCTGTAGCTAAGGAAAGCCCTCCACCTTGTGATCCCCCTTTGACCATAATTCTTTTTGCATCTACTTCAGGAAGGCTTACTGCAAGATCTACCATTCTTAAGGCATCGACTATTAAGCGCTGATAGTAGGAATCATAGGGGTTGTCAAGACCTTGAGTGATCCAACCAGGCACATGGCCTCCTCCATATCCTCCATCACCACTTGCACCGACCTGACCTCTTAGATCGAATGCAAGAACAGCAAAGTCATTTAAGAGATAATTAGCAAAGCTTGAAGGCGAAGAAGCGTAGCCTCTATACCCATGAAAGAAAAGGCCAAGAGGATATTTTTTTGTTTCGTTTAAAGGTAAAAGATACCAACCGTAAATCTTTGTATCGCCATAACCAAGAAGTGTTACCTTAAAAACCCTAGCTTTTAGAGGGTAAGCCACCTCTTCTAGGGAAAACTCTAACTTTTCCTTGGCGATTTCTTTGGTTTTGTTCCAGAACTCATCAAAATCAGCTGGTTTGTTGATTTCAACTTCTAGATCATAAAGATCAGTTGCAAGTTTTTCGTAAAGAAACATTAAAAAAGACCTCCTAGGAATAGTAAAGATACAACGTATTCCAAAATAGTTCTATACCTACTAAATACTAAACGAAAAAACAAAGACCTTCTTTTTCAAGTCGTTTATCTACGTGGGTAGTTCTCTTTGAGTTAAAAAAGACATACTTAGAAATAGTTGCGAGCTTCTAGGTTTTTAAGAGACAAGCCAATATCTCCAAGGAGATTAATAAAATTAAATTAGATGTTGACAAAATTAAGAATCAGATTTATTAT
>DUTE01000167.1 GCA_012842235.1 Bacillota bacterium | reverse complement strand
GTCTTGCTTTGTTCAGTTTTCAAGGTTCGTTCATTGCACATCTTTTATTATAAACATAAACAAATGCTAAAGTCAATTGTTGTTAAAAAGGCTCTAGCAAATTCAACAGCTTTATTTATATTAACACGAGTTATTCAGCAAGACAAACAAAAAATAACATCCGCAAATGCCATAATACTCAAATTAGCCTATTTAATCCCAGATTTTCTTTCCTTCTTACGCATAACTAACTATTATTCAGCTCCACCTTGCCCATAAAGTGGCGGGTTATTAAAATAAACCTCTGGTACTGTCCCTGGAATAATTATATTAGCAATAGGTATCTGGGTTTGAACTGTAGCTTCTGTTCTAATTAAAGGCACTATAATACTAACATTAGCTTTGATCTTAACAAACAATCTGTACGATGTTTGATTAATACCTTTTTCCATAAATTCTTCGGAAACTGAAGACTCTACTGTACCTACTGGAAGTACCTTAATAGGAATCTTTGGTCCCCTACCAGCAAGAATCTTCCCTCCCACCACCTGGCCAAGGGGAATATAGATCTCTTGATTAGAAAGATCCTTAAGGGTGTCTTGTACCGAAAGGGAGGTCTCGGAAGCTATTCTGTTTACTTCAGCGGTATTAACTTGTATAAAGACGATCTTTCCTTGATTGTCGATTTCTGTTTTAATAATTTGATCATAAAGAATACTCTTAGCTATTCTATCTGACACAGCATTATTAATAGCCCTTGTCGCTATACTTGTTGCTCTTACTCTTGCCATCTCTAAGACAACAGAGCCTAGTCTAGTTTCTAAAATCCAATAACTTAACCAAAATATTGCTAGTAAAACAATACCTAATATTAATAGCTTCCTCATAAATACTACCTCCTCTTCGATTCTTATAGAAGAGGAGGTAGTATTAGACCATATAAGCTAAGTTTACCGACAAAATTCTGGCAGATTAGGATTATCAACTGTGTCAATAATCCCTCCACCAAGACAAACTTCATTTTGATAGAAAACCACTGCCTGTCCAGGTGTAACTGCTCTTTGTGGCTTTTCAAATTTAACTTCAGCTTTATCACCTATTATTTTAACAAACACATTTTGGTCTGGTTGCCTATAACGAAACTTTGCTGTACAGGAAAACTCTTGGCTAGGAGCTTGCCCAGAAACAAAACTTAAATCTGTTGCTTCTAAACCTACAGAATACAAAGCGGGATTTTTGTCTCCTTCAGCTACATAGAGAACATTTTCTTTTAGGTCTTTGTAAACTACAAATCTAGCTCCACCTGGTCCACCAACTCCCAAGCCTTTTCTTTGCCCTAAAGTATAGTACATTAACCCCTGGTGTTTTCCTAATACCTCACCATCTAATGTTTTAATTAAACCAGGCTTAGCTGGTAAATAACGGCTTAAAAATTCAGTAAAGTTTCTTTCACCTATAAAGCAGATGCCTGTACTATCTTTTTTGCGAGCTGTAGGTAACTTATTTTTTAATGCTAGTTCGCGCACCTCTTTTTTAGTGAGATGACCGATCGGAAATAATGTCTGACTTAGTTGTTTTTCCTGAAGATAACACAAAAAATAGCTCTGGTCTTTTCTTGTGTCTTTTCCCCGTAATAACATCACATTTTCGCTATCTTTGGCAATTTGTGCATAATGACCTGTAGCAAGATATTCTGCCCCAAAACTCAAAGCTTTTTCTAAAAATGCCTTAAACTTTATCTCCTTGTTACACATTACATCAGGATTTGGCGTACGTCCTTTTTTGTATTCAGCCAAAAAATAAGTAAAAACCCGATCCCAATATTCTTTCTCAAAATTGACTGTATAGTATGGAATATCAATTTTATCACAGACACGTCTCACATCATCATAATCATCTTGAGCAGTACAAACACCATTGGGATCTGTTTCATCCCAATTTTTCATAAAAACACCAATTACCTCATAACCTTCTTGTTTAAGTAAAAGAGCTGCTACAGATGAGTCAACCCCACCAGACATCCCCACAACAACTCTTGGTTTTTTAGACATATTCCACCTCTTATATAAAAAGGAGCCTAAGGCTTCAAGGCTTAGGGCTCCTATAATTCTTGCACAATCTTTTTCATCCAGGCTTCAATTTGTTCGCCTTTGATCCAGTATATAGCTAAAAGGATTAAAGCAAGGGCACCAATAACTACCCAAGCAAACAACGACAGATTAATCAACCCTGAACCTGTTAAAGAAGCTACCAATATTCCCGGTGAACGGCACAAAGAAACGATGGTAATAAAAGTACGAAACTTGATTGGCATTAAACCTGCAACAAAACTCAAAGCATCATCTGGCAAAAAGGGTAGTAAATAAACTAATATAAGACCCTTAACACCTTTTGAAGATGCTATTTTTTTCGAAAAATCAGCTGCTTTGTCACCAACACAAAGATCTACAATTGGTTTACCTAACCATCTTGCAAGTAAAAAAGCTAATGCTGAACCAACAACAATACCAATTAAGTTTAAAATAAAACCGCCCCAGAACCCAAAGAGAAAACCTCCTGCTACACCAACAGCATGACCAGGAATAGGTGCTAAAATTACTTGAATAATATTAACAAAAAGAAAGCCTAACCAAGCAAAAGGGCCTAACTTATTTAAGGTATCTTCGAGAACCTCGCCATTTGAAAAGAATGCTACAAGTTCTTTTCTATAGATGATAAAGAGAACCAAAGGTATTAATAAAGCAATTACCTTCAAAAGAAGAACAACTGTTTTTGAATGTCTTTTTTGCAAACAGATCATCCTTTTTATAGCCCCTATTTCTACTTTAGTATAACC
>DUTE01000166.1 GCA_012842235.1 Bacillota bacterium | reverse complement strand
TTTGCCGTTTAGCTGTTCTCTTATCCTATAACAACATAAGTGATACCAATGCAGCACTTGAGCTATTAAATGAATTTTTTGAGCCTACAGTTGTTGCCGTTAAGCATACAAACCCTTGTGGCGTGGCATCTCATGACGACATTGCTCAAGCTTATCAGTTAGCATACGAGGCAGATCCAGTTTCCATTTTTGGGGGCATTGTTGCGTGTAATCGTACAGTTACTAAAGAAATGGCAGAGAAACTTAGTAAAATCTTTTTAGAGGTTGTAGTTGCTCCTGATTATCAAGAAGAGGCTTTGGCTATTTTGAAGAAAAAAGCAAACCTTAGAATTTTAAAGCTTCCCGGACTTAGCCCTGATGCAAGAAAGCCTGCTATTACAATGCAAAAGATTGTTGGGGGAGTTTTAATTCAAGAACGTGATCTTGGTTCGCTAAAGAATGTAGAACCCAAACAGGTTACGGCAGGTACTTTAGATGAATCACTGAAAGAAGATTTAGAGTTTGCTTGGAAGATAGTTAAGCATGTGAAATCCAATGCTATTGTTGTTGCTAAAAACAAGCAAACATTAGGGGTTGGAGCAGGTCAGATGAATAGAATAGACGCTGCTATTAAAGCCATTGAGGCTGCAGGAAAAGAGGCAGAGGGTGCAGTTTTGGCTTCAGATGCCTTCTTCCCCTTTGATGATGTAGTTAAGGAAGTTGTCAAAGCAGGTATTAAGGGAGTTATTCAACCAGGGGGTTCTATCCGTGATGAGGATAGTATAGCTGTTCTTAATGAGGCAAAAACTCCTATGGTCTTTACTGGCATGAGACATTTCCGGCACTAGGAGGCAAGATTGTATGCGAGTACTGGTAGTAGGTCATGGCGGCAGAGAACATGCACTTGTATGGAAGTTTTCTCAAAGTCTGAAAGTAAAAGAGATTTACGCCTATCCAGGTAATCCAGGTATTTTTGAAATAGCAAAACCAGTTAAAGGGGTATCTTCTTTAGAAGAGTTACGAGACTTTGCCATAAAACACAAGATTGATCTTACTGTTGTTGGGCCAGAATTATATCTAGCGGCCGGAATTGCGGATCTTTTTGAAGCATCTGGTTTGCGAGTCTTTGGTCCTAAAAAAGAAGCAGCCAAACTTGAAAGTAGTAAATCAATTGCCAAGGACTTTATGGTAAGGCATAATATACCAACAGCAACATACTTTGTAGCAGAAGATTTATCTACGGCTAGTTCTTATATTAAAAACAGTCTCCATAAATTAGTTATTAAAGCTGACGGATTAGCCCAAGGAAAAGGTGTCTTTGTTACAGATACTCAAAAAGAAGCTATCGAAGCAGCAGGAGAGATGCTTGGTGGCGCTTTTGGTGAGGCTAGTAAAAAAGTTGTTATTGAACAAAGACTTGAAGGTCCGGAGATAAGCGTCTTTGTTTTAGCGGACAAAAACAACTATGTTATTTTACCTGTAGCAATGGATCACAAAAGAGCTTTTGATAATGACGAGGGGCCAAATACTGGTGGTATGGGTGCGATCGCACCCATAGAAATCCCCAAACAACTTCAAGATCAAATAGAAAACAAAATAATAAAACCTACAATTAAAGGTCTAATAGAAGACAATATATCATTTAGTGGGGTTTTGTTTATCGGTTTAATATTAACAGAAGACGGACCTTCAGTTTTAGAGTATAATGTTAGGTTAGGTGACCCTGAAACACAGGCAATATTACCTCTAATCCAAAATGATCTTTATGTTCTAATAAATGATTTAATGGATCAAAAGCCAACAGAGGTTTTGTTATTAGATGAGGTAAGTTGTTGTGTTGTCTTAGCATCAAAGGGCTATCCTAATGAGTTTAAAAAGGGTGTGCCAATAAAGCTGCCACTATGCCAAAAAAACCAGCTAATATTTCATTCAGGGACAGATATTAAAGACGGACAACTAATTAATTTAGGTGGTAGGGTTCTCTCTTTAGTTGGTCTAGGCAAGGATCTTAGCCAAGCTCAAGAAAATGCTTATGATTTAGCTAACAAAGTTGAGATGGAAAATAAATATTACCGTAGTGATATTGGCAAAAAAACATTGAATATTTATGATTAACGAATACACTTTTTTAGCAATGAAGGAGAATTTAGGTAGCTCATCGAAACTGATAATATAGAAAGCAAATAGATTATTTAGTTATTTCAGCACCCATTATGATCGAAAAAAATATAATGGCATATTTTGTAGGGAGAATCTCCGATGGAGGGATATATATGATTCTCAAACTTTCGGAGCAAGATATTCTCAGGATTTGTGAAAAATGTCCAAACTACAAAGGAGACCATTGTATAGATCAAGACAAACCTATAAGTGAAGTTAGACGTTGCTCTGAGTGGGATAAGGTTTATCGGGATAAGTGTATCAGACAGCGCTAGAATGTAGAAAAAGGCCTGGAATAGGACTAGGCCTTTTTCTACATTAACGTCATTATTAACGTCATTTTTACTAGAGTGGGCAGGATATCTAGTAGGCATGTGGAATAATTGAAGGTGAATGGGTGCAAGTAAGTCTTTTTCAAGGAGGAGTCTTTCATGAGAAGTAAAGTAGTACAAGGGAAACATATTGTCACGATACAAGCCTGGGGTTCTAAGATGAAAGAAGGCGAAGTGGGTTGTGGTGAGTGCCAAGCTTCTTGCCAATCTGCCTGCAAGACTTCCTGCACTGTAGGTAACCAAGTTTGTCTACGCAAATAAGGCTGGAGTAAAATGAATCAAATCAACACAGGTAAATCAAAAAATAGCCATCTATTCACTATTAATGGTAATAAATACTTCCTTGATGTTCCATCTGGCGCATTACATCAACTTGATGATCTCGCTTATGATGTATTGAAAAGTATTTTTGCTCTTGATAAAGAGATCTTGAGTGTAAAAGAATTAAAGGAAATATTTAGTAATGACGATGTAGAACTTATAGATGAAGTGTTAAATGAGTTTTTAGAGTTGAAAAAGCAGGGCCTGATCTTTTCAGAAGATGAGTTTGTAGGTGATTTACCTAAGCTTCCCTATGGCCTAAAGGCTCTTTGCTTAAACATTGCCCACGATTGTAATATGGCATGTCGATACTGTTTTGCTTCTAAAGGTAATTTTGGTGGCGACAGTACTTTAATGCCACTTGAAGTGGGTATTAAAGCCATAGATTTATTAATTGAAAACTCTAGAAACAGGCGACATCTAGAAATTGATTTTTTCGGTGGAGAACCTCTTCTTAATTTCGATGTTGTTAAAGAATTAATTGCTTATATTCGTAAACGAGAAAAAGAAACAAACAAGATCTTTACACTTACATTAACTACAAATGCTACACTTTTAGACGACGAAAAGATTCAGTTTCTTAATGAAAATGATATTTTATTAGTATTAAGTCTTGATGGCAGAGAAAGAATCCAAAATGAGATGCGTCCGACACGTGACGGTCGCCCGACTTATAAACAGACTGTTGAGCGAATTAAAGCTGTTGTAGATTCACGTGAAGGAGAAGGTTATTATGTACGGGG
>DUTE01000165.1 GCA_012842235.1 Bacillota bacterium | reverse complement strand
TTCTATAAAATATTCTCTTTCCACAAAATACTTCCCCTTCCGTTAAAGAATTTATCTCGTAAATTCCAAGTATAAGTTAGCCACTCAATGAACAGCAGTGAGTGAGCCATTGATAATAAGTTGAGGCATGGTAGTCTTCTGACCGGCTAGGCACAAGCACTATTTCTTATATTACACAAATAACCCTTCTTAAGCATGAGTTTGCAATATAATATTCTTTCTTCTATCAAAAAAGTTTTGTTGCAGGAGATGTTGCTAAGATTGAGGGGGATTTTTTTCTGTGTTTATGATAGGGATCTTAAAATACGTTTTATACTACCAAGGACTATTTTTACAAGTGCTAAATATAGGTAACATAGATAAAACAAAGAGGTGCAGTTTATGGATAGAGTAAAGCTTAATAGAGTAATCACCATAATTGCTCTATTGACACTAGGCATTTTACTTATAAACGAAGGCTTTGTGCAGGCTAAAAGAATAAAGAGTAGACAGCCGGGAACTGTTAAAGTTATGGTTAATATCGATAAAGACCTGTTACAGTCTGAAAAATTTGTTGAAAATGCAACAAACATGAGAGTCGTGCTTTTTAGAGGTAGAAAAAGTTATACTGAAGACATAAAATTTCTACCATATAATAAAGAACAGTTTTGTGAACTAAAGGTGCCAGGCGGTGATTACACGCTTCAGGTAATAGTCTATAAAGCAGCAAATAGAAGCGAAGGTATAATACTTGCCTTAGGAAATACAGAGATATCCATAAAAAGTAAGACACAAACAGAGGAAATTGTCGATATCAAAAGAGTAAACTATATCATTAATAGACCTCTAGAACCTGTAGTAATAGGATCTACATACAAGCTGAAGCTAGATAGTGATCTTGAAGGTTTTAGAATTACAAATACCTACCTAAAGATAGATGATCAAGAATTTACTCAAGAAACAACTTTATATACACCCGAACACAGAGTAAATAAGATAAAAATCCCAAGCAAAGACAATGAAATAGCGCTTGAAGCAACAGATGTTTCCCCTACTAAAAGAAAATATATCCAGTTTTACCAACAACTATCTCCACTTTATAAGGCTGTCGAAGGTTCTAGTAGTTTAGTACTTTTCTTCCCTTGTTTTACTTTAGAAGACCAATTAGAATACATAGAATTTACAGAGAGATAGCTAAGAAAACAAGGTAAAAGCCCATCTTTGAGTACCTTTTCCGTATTCAAGGAGGAATAAGAAGGTCTATTGTTTAAGAACATATTAAAAGATCATTCTTTGTATTAATTTGGAGTAATTAAATAAGAAAAAGCTTGGAGAAGTTCTCCTCCAAGCCCTCTAAATAAAGTTTAAGTTTTTTTCTTGGGCCGAAATGTTTCACAACAGGTATCATCTGTGGTTTCTTTGTCTTTATTGCCACCAATAAGGCCAAACTCAACATCGCTTTGAGGCATAGAAGTGTGGTCTGTATAACGCACTAAGATTTCATCGGCGTTACATTTGTTACCACTTTCCCAATAATAGCAACCCTGCACAGAACATTTTACTTTAGGCAAGAAAACCACCTCCTTTTTTAATCTGCCCTTATTATTAAGATGTATGCTGAATTTAATCTGTTCTTGCGATATAATTAAAATAGGCACGCTTCATATAGCAAGGAGGTAAAGTATGGCAACTATTATTGATGTAAATAACAAAAGTTTTA
>DUTE01000164.1 GCA_012842235.1 Bacillota bacterium | reverse complement strand
TCTATAGCATAAGCCAACGATGGCGGTATACTTGATCTTAAAAATGCTGAATTCTATGTAACACCTGGTGGTTTTACAGGATTAAAGTACGCAGGTCAAGACTATAACCGAGTAACACTAAGAAGGGCTTTTCCTATTGGAAATCCCATGGAATATATTTCGGTAGCTGATAAAGATAATAAAGAGATCGGCATGATCCATTCCCTTGCCGATCTTAATGAGAAGCAGTATAGCATTGTCTTAGCTGAACTTGAGAAACGCTATTACAGTCCGACTGTATATGAAATAAAATCAGTGAAAGATAAACTAGGTTATGTATATATGGAGCTTATAATTGGCCGGGATGATGCCAAATACAAGAAAAACTGTGCCTTAAAGGATGTTAGTAAAAACATCAGGATGCTAGACGATGATAGGCTGGTTATAACTGATGTTGATGGTAACCGTTATATCATCGAGTCCCTGAGTGCGCTAGACAAAAAGAGTCTTAAGAGACTCGAACCATATCTATTTTAATTTTAGGCACATTATTCAGAAGGAAGCTGATTTCCATGTCGCTAAAACATGAATTTCACTATGATCTTGATCTATCCATGCAGCCAGCCAAAGGCACCGTTAGTTTTGACAAAAACGGTCAGATCATATCTAGTATCGGAGAGGAAACACTTCTCTTACTGTCTGCTAGTGATATTGCCGAGATGTCAGTAATCGGAGGGGTTGGTTGTGGTCTTCTTTTTGCCAAAATGAATGATGACAGTGAAATACTTGTTTGTCGTTTTACACTCTCAGCTATGAAATCAGCAGGGGAATTTTGCAAAGTGACCAATTTCTATATCCAAACAAAGCAATATGTGCCCCCCGAAGAAAAAGTCGAACATGTGTGTGAAAAATGTGGCCGGCCTCTTGTAGAGGGAATGTCGGTCTGTTTGTTTTGCTATAACAAGATAAGTGTTCTGAAACGTGCTTTTGATTTATTACGCCCCTTCGCTGGTAAGTTAATGCGTGCAGAGTTATTTCTGGCTACATCGTCAATAATATATCTTCTCGTACCGCTTTTTAGCCGGATTTTGATAGACGATTATCTGCGCCCAATGCAAGGGACTTCCAAGCAGGTTTTTATGCTGGCAGGTGCGATGTTTCTAGCAAGAGCTCTTGGCGAGTTGATCTTTATCCTCAGCTCAAGAGTGTTTAACGAGGCTAGTATCCAGTATGCCAACCATTTAAGAAACCTATCTTACGAGAAGATTCAGAAGCTATCTATGAATTCACTGTCCAAAAGGACACCAGGTGATCTGATCCGGCGTGTGATGGAGGATACTGGTATTGTCCGGAACTTTATTGCTGACGGTGGTCGCTGGGCTGTTGAGCAGATGATAATATTTGTAGTCGTATTAGTAATCTTGCTTTTTACCAACTTCCAACTTACTCTCTTAGTATTTATTCCAGTACCAGTAGTAGCTATTGCCTTGTCTCGTTTCTGGAGATTTATTCATATCCGCTATGAAAGACAATGGAGAAAAAACTCCAAATGCCAATCTATTCTTCATGACATAATCAAAGGAATTCGCACTGTTAAAACCTTTGGTAAAGAAGAGTTGGAAATCGAAAAGTTTTCCAAAGCAACCCGTGAGTTAGCCCAAGTTTCATCGGACAATGAGTCTATTTGGGCTCGGCTTTTTCCCTTAATGATCTTCTTCACAGGTATTGGTGAATTCCTAGTACTGTATTATGGTGGGAATAAAATCCTAGATGGCAGCTTAAGCCTTGGTGTTCTTGTCCAATTTACCATGTATATTACCTATATTTATGCGCCACTTCGCTGGCTGGTCTCTTTTCCCCGCTGGCTGGCAGATGCCATGACTAGTATGGTCAAGATATTTGAAATATTGGATGAAGAACCTGATATCAAGTCCATACCAAATCCTCAAAATGTGCCTTTAACAGGCCGGGTGTCGTTTGACGGCGTTTCGTTTGGCTATAAGTCCTATGAACCTGTGCT
>DUTE01000163.1 GCA_012842235.1 Bacillota bacterium | reverse complement strand
TTCAATAACAGCAGGTAATTGAGGCATCTTCTATGTAACGACGTATTGTCCGTGAAGAACAACCTACTTTTTCCGCATAGTAATCTATATGCTGGTTTGGTCTTCCATAAAGAACCTGAAGGAAACGTACCATTCTATCAACTTTAGTAGTAAGCACCCTTTCTTCACCTCTTATTCTAGATGAATGTATTGACAGCTGTCTGACACTTTACTAAAAAAACCTCCTTTTCCCCAAAAGAGCCTCAAGTAAATTTTATTTTGTTTTTATATAATCAATTTCTACCTATAAGCCATAATACCTCTTTTATGTAAATGTTAATGCCCTTTAACAACTAATAAAAAAATAGGAGTACAGTGTGCTCCTATTCCTTATATCCAAAAATATAATTTTCAGACAATTTTACTGGAAGTTGGCCAATTGCTTTGTTTTCTCCGGTCAAAATAGATACTAAAGCCTTTAGCGATGCTTCAGTATAACCATAAGTTAAAAGATGAACTTTCACATCTGGATACTTTAAAATGTCATAAGGATTTTGTAACGCTACTGTAATTAATGGTTTGTGCAACAACTTCTGTATCACTTGAGCCTGCTCATTTGAGGCATTTCTAGATAAAACAACAACGCTATCAACACTAGCAGCTCTAGACAACACCTGTTGTTGTTGACTTAGTGATGGCCGAGAAGAAATATCTATTACTTCAACACCAAAACCTCTATTTACTAGTTCTCTTTGCAAAAGATAACCGATAGTTGTCCCATCTCTGCCTGAAGCTCCCATAAGCTTGCCATCAACAACTGCAAGAAGAACTTTCTGCTTAGGTTTTAAAAGTTCGCCATCATTCTTTATCATAGTTACAGAATTCAGAGCAACATCTAAAGCCACCTTTTGAGCATCATTTGCTTCCTTTTTGGGATCTAAAAGTTCAGGAATTTTACCTGGGTTCAGATTTAGTTCTGATTTCAGAAGAAAAATACGTTCAACCGATTTAGTAATTCTTGCTTCCGATATTTCTCCTCTATTAACTGCATCAATAATGGCTTGTTTAGCCTCTTTCTGTCTATTAATATCACCAACTATCAGAACTTGATCTACGCCTGCTTTCACAGCTAAAACCACAGCATCCTGAAAGCCAAAATAGTTGGCAATAGCACTCATAGTTAAGTCATCAGTACAAATAACACCATCATAACCCCAATTTGCTCTTAAAATACCAGTTAGTATCTCTTGAGAAAGAGTTGCTGGTAGATTTTTACCACCTATTAGTGCAGGAAATTCAATATGTGCAGTCATAACTGCCATTGCACCATAATCAAGTGCTTGTTTAAATGGGTAAAGTTCCATCTTTGCCAATTGATCTTTTCCTTTGCGTACAATAGGCAGTGCTAAATGGCTATCAGTAGCTGTATCACCGTGGCCAGGAAAATGTTTAACAATGCTTCCCACATTGGCTTTTTTAAGGCCTTCTAGTGCTGCAACTCCCATATTACCTACTAGAACAGGATCTGAGCCAAACGAGCGCAGACCTATTACTGGGTTTTGAGGATTATTGTTTACATCAAGTACAGGAGCTAGGTTCATATTAATACCTAAAGCTCGAAGCTGTCTTCCAGTATGGTAATAAGCTTTCTGTACTAAAAGTTCACTTCTTGTTGCCCCTAATGCCATATTGCCAGGCATAGTTACCATCCCAGCTGGCATTCTTGAAACTAGCCCTCCTTCTTCATCTGCTGTAATAAGAAGAGGGATTTGCCACTTAGTTTTCATAGCTTCTGCTTGCAATCTAGAAGTAAAGTCACGTGCTTGATCAACAGTTGTTAAATTCCCAGCAAACAAAACTAAGCCACCTGCATTTAATTCTAAAATAGCTGAACGTGCACTATTGGTAATGTAAGTACCTGGAACACCAAGAAGAAGCATTTGGCCAACTTTTTCTTCAAGTGTCATTGAATCCAATATTCTTTGATACTCTCTTGGTAACGAGGCTTCTGCAAAAACCGCAATAACGAGAAAAATTAAAAGAAAAATCGAGTGCTTTTTCCAGGGCAATTTCACTTTTATTCCTCTCCTTCCTCTAGTTCAAGCCAAGCTTCATAAAGTGTTATCAGCTCATCATCTATGCTTTTTATTCTTTTTTGCATTTTAGACAACTTTTCCCAATCAAAGGCAACCTCACCTTTTGTAAATGAAACCTCGATATCTTCCTTTTCTTCTTCTAATTCTCCAATATATTTTAATAATTCTTCTTTCTTTTTAACTATTTTTCTTGGTCTTTCTCTTTTCATCTTATTCGTTTTTAGATGCAAATCTATTTCTTTGTTCTGTTGAGACGAAATGTTTCGCTCCCGGTCTCGTTCTCTGACATATTGCTGATAACCAAATGGGTAATAAGTTAAATTTCCATCTTCTAAATGTAATATCTTTTTTGCTAATTTAGAGACAAAATATCTATCATGGCTTACAAAAAGCACTGTGCCTTGAAAATCTAACAAAGCTTCTTCTAATGTCTCAAGCGAGTCAATATCTAAATGATTTGTTGGCTCATCAAAGATAAAAAAGTTTCCTTCCGACAAAGCTAACTTAGCTAGAACCAAGCGGCTTTTTTCGCCTCCCGAAAGATCTTTAACTTGCTTAAAAACTGCATCATCTTTAAATAGGAACAATGCTAAATGATCTCTAGCTTCGCCTAATGTCATATGTTTATGGTCTAGGACCTCTTGAAGCACTGTATTTGTTTCGCTATAAAAACTACGAGTCTGGGGAAAGTAGCGTAGATCAACACTAGCACCTAGTCTCATATAACCATCATTAGGCTTTAGTTCCCCTAGAATAAGTCTTAGTAATGTAGTCTTACCTGACCCATTGGGCCCAACTAAAGCGACCTTGTCCCCATAGTTAATCAAAAAATCTGTAGATCTAATAAGCGGTTTTTCTGCTGCATAAGAAAAAGCTAGTTCTTCTGCTTTAACAACAATATTCCCAGAACGACTAGAAAAAGGAAATTGAAAATGCATTTGTTCCTGTCTTCTTGGTCTTTTAACTATCTCAATTTGTTGTAGTCTCTTTTCCCTTGATTTAGCAAACCTCTGAGCCTTTTCAGTTTCTTTGGCATTATCGATAAGATCTTTTTCCTTTTTGATATAGGCTTGCTGTTTCATGTAGGCTTTTTTTAAAGCCTCTTCTTCTTCTTTTAGTTGCTCACGAAATTGGGAATAATTACCTCTATAGGTTTGTAGCTTTCCACTATCTAGAAACAGAACTTTCTCAACTATTTCATCTAAAAAATATCTATCATGGGAAACTACCAAAATAGAATGGGGATAGGTTTTTAAAAAACTCTCTAACCATTGAATGGTTACTGCATCAAGGTGGTTAGTCGGTTCATCTAAGATTAAAAGAGTTGGTCTTTCTAATAATCTTCTTGCTACAGGAGGAGAAAGAACAAG
>DUTE01000162.1 GCA_012842235.1 Bacillota bacterium | reverse complement strand
TGCTTGGTTTACTCATAGTAGTGTTATCTGCGTATTCTTAAAGAAAAACGGGTTGATGGTATTATTTGGTTACCACTACATCAAGATCATGAAGATGCAGTAGCATTTGCCGAGATAGCCAAGGAAGCAAAAATACTACAGATCTATCACAATCTAGAAGGTTTGGATGTACCTGCTTTACTTGTTGACCAATTCAAAGGAGGCTTTTTGGCAACAGACTATCTTGCTAAAAAAGGCCATCAGAAAATTGCTCATCTATCTGGTGCAAACATAACAGATGTTTTAGATCTTCATGGTGCCCAACGTTTAGCAGGCTACAAAGAAGCTTTAATCGAGCATGATATCGATCCCAGGAAACAAATTGTTATCGAAGTTGGCTATGACTGGGAAGGTGGCTATAAAGCTGCTGAATATATTGCAAGGATGCCGAAATCCCAAAGGCCAACAGCGCTATTTGCTGCTACAGATATGGTTGCTTGGGGTGCTATTCAATATTTCCGAAAGATTGGCGTCCGTGTTCCAGATGATATTGCCGTTGTTGGTTATGACAACTTAAATATAGCGGATAAATTTGATCCGCCACTTACTACTATCTCCCAACCTAAAGAAAAACTAGGACAAATAGCTATGGAGTTAATGCTTCAGGCTATTAAGGGAGAAAAGATTTGTTCTATGCTGTTTGAGCCCGAATTAGTAGTGCGAAACAGCGCTTAAATTTGTCAATCACTACCTCCTTTTCCCCCCAAAGTCATCCGGGTTCGCCGGGTGACTTTTTTTATTTCTTGGAGATAAAGGATTTACTCAATTAATCTATAAAGATTCAAAAGCAATAAGTAATATTTAATATACTTTGCGGAGGTGCTTTTATTGCGCATAATGAGTTATAACGTTCAAGTTGGTTGGGGCAAAGGTATAGATAAAGCAGCTGAACTAGTCAAAAAATACAATCCTGATATTATTGCCATCCAAGAAGTAGATAGGGATCGCAAACGCACTGGTTTTGTTGATCAATTTCAGATACTAAAGGATCTTCTTTCTCTTCACGGTGCCTATGTTTGCTCTTACAGTGGCCCCTTAGAGCAAGGCGAAAAAGCTCAATACGGCCATGCACTCTTTTCAAAACATCCTGTTAAAACTGAAAAGATCCACACCCTTTGGAATCGAGATTATAATCTACCTGGAGAAGAAGCATGGGTAATAGAACCAAGGGCATGTCTCCAAACTGTTACTAATGGTATTAGAGTTTTTTCTCTTCACTTTTCAACGGTAGCCGATATCCAAAGAAAACAGGCTGAACAAGTCAGTGAAGAGGTTAAGAAATATAATGATCTACCAACGATTGTGCTTGGCGATTTTAACAACTCTTTTTATTCTGAAGCACTAAAACCCCTTACTTTCTTAAAAAATGGTCTTGAGTCAATAGAACCTGCTCTTACTTACCCTAATGGTTCTAAAGCTACTGACGATATTGACCATATTCTGTTAAGCCCTCATTTTAAAGTCTTAGGTGCACAAGTTATAGTCGATGATGAAGGTATCTCCGACCATAACCCGATTATCTGTGATGTGGAAATCACATCGAAATAAATTGTTTCTAGAGGTGATAACCCCATGGTAGTCGATCTTAGAAGCGATACTGTCACAAAACCCTCTACAAATATGCGACAAGCCATAGCTAATGCTATAGT
>DUTE01000161.1 GCA_012842235.1 Bacillota bacterium | reverse complement strand
CTCTTTTGACCACAATCTTTCTACCTTCTCATATTCTTTAGCTGCCAAAAGTGTTAAACGCATATCGACATAGAGTTTGTATTGATCTTTGTGATATAGCTGAAAATTATCAAGAGGCCTGTACAATCTATCAAGAGCTATATCGCAAAGATCAATACAAACTCTATGTCGATATGCGTTTAACACTTTTAGCAGCTCAAGAATATGAGCAGGTAGAAAGATTATGGTCAAGAGAGAGAGATAGTGACATAGAAAGGTTACAATCGACACTTGCTCTCTATAAGTTTAGATCTAATGGAAAAGAGCCAGTGATCCTTACAAAGATTGCTCAAGCATTATTAAAAGGCGAACTTAAAACCGCAATGAATCTTACTAAAACTATTTCTAAAACCGATGAAGAAGGAGAAATACTTTCAGAAGCTGCAGAAAGTCTAATAGCTCTTTATCAGAGATACGATATCTTTAACGATTAACGATTAGAGATTAAAAACGGGGAAGCAGAATTTTTTACTGCTTCCCCGTTCATTCACCGATCTCTTTCCAGTGGTATCCTAAAAGCCTCGTCTCTAAAAGGGCACTATTCTTATTTTTAGTCTCAATAAAAAACCTCAAACGTCTTAGGGAAATATCTACATCTTCGACTTTTTCAAAACTGTTTTCCAAACCAATATAGAGCTGTCTTTTAAGCCAAAAACCATTAATCTCCTTAAAGCTTGACAAAGCCTTATCAAAGTCGTCTTTTTCTAAAGCTTTAATGAGATTATCAAGTCTATTGGAAAACTTAGATTTAGGTAGCCATTCAAGGGCAAAAACAACAACTACTATTACTAAAAAAACCAACACAATAGCGATAATGTTTCTAACCATTGCTACGCTCCTTTGGGAAATGTGGGTCTTGATAAAGATCTATAAAGAGATTACCTGCGGTTTCTAATTCAGCATAAAAGACCTCTTCAATTGTAAGGCCTTGCTTTTTTAGTGACTCTTTGAGCCAATCCTCTGAAAGACCAAGAAGTTTGAGATTATCTTGTATAATTTTACCCGAGCTAACCACATCGATAGCAAGTCCTTTATAATCTGTAGCAATCTGTAGATCAGCGGCAGTTACAGGTTGGTTTTGCGATTTTTTTAAGACTGATATTTGCCCGTTAGCTTCAATAAGAGCATATTCTACCTCACTTAAATTAAAGACTTCTTTTTCTCTTAAAAGCATTCTTAAATCATCAATGTTAAAACCATACTTATGGAGAGATTCCCCAAGAATCTTACCGTTTTGAATGACAATAGTCGGCTTGCCATCAATTAGGCGCCTTAAGAATCTACTTTTAATACTTAAAAGAGCTAGAACCATTACCCAAAAAGACCAAGTTAATAAACCAACTAAAGTAGGGGTAGATTCTCTACTTAAGTCAACGGCAAGTGTTGCAGCCATGCTACCTATAGAGATACCGTTTACATAATCAAAAAATGTTAGCTGAGAAAGGGATCTTTTGCCCATAATTCTTGTAAGTATTAATAGAGCAAAGAAAGAAAATGAAGCCCGAAAAAAAACAATAAGGCCTTGAAGCAAAATATTCACCCTCTAGATGTAATCTCACTAATAGCATAGCCAAATTTGCCAGATCTCATAAAAGCTAACGATTAACGGTTAACTATTAACGATAAAGCAAATTGTCAAGAAGTTAGAAGTATAGTAAAGAGAGTTTTTGAGGCCTAAAAGAAAAAATGATGAAACATATATGGTAGAGTTTCGTAGTAAAGGATAAAAGGCCAATTTTAGCAGACATAATTTCAATAATTAAAAGTTATGTACATAACCGAGCACCCTAGTTAAATATTTGCTCGAATTCCCCAAAAACTTCAAGGAGGTAGGCAAAATGGAGTTCGGCTTTATGTTAGCTTTTATGGAAATGAAGGATACAATTCGCCAAAGAATAAACAAAACATTTTTAAAACTAACACCGCTAAAGGTGGGATTTCTGGGGGCTATTTCAGGGGCT
>DUTE01000160.1 GCA_012842235.1 Bacillota bacterium | reverse complement strand
TGATAGAGGCAGGCGCCAAGATTAAGTAATTCAACTAAGAGGATGGGCTTGCCCATCCTTCTTTTTACTTATTACTTAACCCTTAAAGAAAGGATAGGTCGGCTAGTCACGGATAGTCCCTCCTTTCTTTAAGGGTTAAGTAATAAGTAAAAAGAAGGATGGGCAAGCCCATCCTCTTAGTTGAATTACTTAATCTTGGCGCCTGCCTCTATCACAGCATCTGTTATATCAAAAGCAGGATTACCGTAGTAGATAACTCCAGCATCAATCACACAACTCAATCCTTTTTCTTGTGCAACTTTGTTGATTGTGTTAAAAAGCGATTGTTGAGCTTCTTGCATCTTTTGATCAAGATTTAGGTCGCTAATACGTTTATTAAGATCGTTTTGATACTTCACAAATAGCTCTTGTTTAGCTTCATCCTTCATATTTTTTGATTCCGTATCAAACTTGTCTTGCATCTTCTGTGTTTCTACATCAATTTGTGTTTGCACATCGATAAAAGGCTTAAACTCTGACGATACCCTCATTATATCTATATAACCAATTATTCCTTGGTTTGTGTCCTTATCAAATGCTTGACCAATAAAAACAAATGTCCCTAGTAGCACAACTGCAAGTGCAATAATAGTAAATAGGCGCCAACCTTTAATCTGTTTCATTATCATATCACCCTTCTTTTAAAATGCTTGCCCTAAACTAAAGTGAAATGCGGATCTCCATTTCCCACCGTCTTTGCCAAAACCGTAATCCAGACGAATCGGACCAATTGGTGTATTAAGACGGATACCAGGCCCAAAACCTGTTTTGAAATTCTCATTTTTAAAACCATTATCAAAGATTTGTCCAGCATCTGCAAATAGCACTAATTGAATCTGATCTGTAATAAGATAACGGTATTCTAGATTGCTAACAAAACGGCGATTGCCTTCAAACAAACTACGGTCTTCATCAAAGGAACCAAATTTGTAGCTACGAACAGTATCAGGGCCGCCAAGATAATATTTCATATTCTCAGGTAGTTTTTCATCAGGAGTTGTGATAACACCAACGCCGACGTGCCCTGCAAGTACATGCTTACCTTTTTTGTCTAGTTTAACATACTTAGCAAAGTCAGCATCATACTTTTGGAAAGCATAGTTTCCTCCTAGCACTTTACCACCAAACTCAGTAAGCAACCTAACTCTTTGTCCTTTACTTGGGAAAAGAAAGTGATTTGCATCATCATAACTAAGTATAAACCCTAGACTGCGAGTTTTCCAGTCAGATACAGTGTTTGTTGCTGACACTTTTTCCAGATTATTGTCTATTGTTCCATTGACTGTCAAACGAGTATACTCTGTAATCGGTCGTCCTACTGATAAAGTAAAACCTTTGCGGTCTTCTTCTACAAAATTAGTATCGCTATATTCAAAGCGGGATTTTGTATAGTTAAAATCAAGACCCAAAGAGGTGGAACTTGTACCCAAAAATGGCTCGTAAAAACTTAGGCCAATCATTCTCTTTTTTCTACCTAGTTCAACTTTGCTAGAGAGTTTTTGACCATAGCCTAACAGGTTGTCTTCCTGATATTGAAGATAACCAACAATCCCATCGACTGAACTATAACCTAAACCACTAAGGATTTGTCCAGTTTTTCTCTCTTTGACATCAATGACCATTGTCTGTTCCAAAGGTTTGTCGGTTGGTTCAAAGAAAATGTTCACTGAATCAAAATAACCTGTATTATAGAGCTTACCATAAATTTTTTCTAGTTCATTTCTTCTAGGTATATCTCCAGGTTTAATATTTACATATCTTGTAACAACTTGTTCTTTAGTCTTTTCTAATCCAGTAACTTTGATATCTGAAACTCTTGATGTTACAAAGCTAATCTTAAATACAGCATTATTATCAATATATGCATCAGTTGGCTCAACAAATATCCCATAGTCTGTTGCAATGCCTTCAACAAGCTCTTGCATAGACTCTGGAGAAAGTCTTTGGATGTTAAAAACCTCACCCACTGGTATATTTAAACGCTTTTCAATTTCACTTACAGGAATTTCATCAATATCTAGAGAAACTTCTACACCTTTTACAATAGGATTCTCTTCGACTTTGAAATTAACCCTCATTCCACCGAGATAGAATTTAGGTTCTACTTCAACAAGACTAAAGTAACCTAAATCAGTTATTGCATTCATGTCTTCCATTAAATGATTCTCGTCTAATGGCTCACCTACTTTAGTCGCTTTAACAACTGCTAATATTTCGCTTGCAGATATCTCCTGATTACCTGATACTGTTATAGATGTTACAATAGCACCTTCTGCATATACCAAGGATGATAATAACATCAGGAGGACGAATGCAACTACTGCCATAACTGAAGGTTTCTGCTTAGCCATTACCTTGCCCCCTATCAAATCAAATTACTAAAAGATACTTTGGAATAATTCTCGACCTAGGTAGTAATTCCTTCCCTATTAGACTACATCACTTTATGGGGTTACCGCGAACTTTTACTTTTTACGTCATTTGTTTTTACTAAAGGAAATATATGCTCGCTAATTACAAAGAAGGTCGAGGGTGTTTTCCTCGACCTTAATTACTAAAAACTGATACCAAATTCAACACCTAAGCGAAACTCACCGGTATCATCTAATGATGCTGTTAATTTAGTTTGAGGTCTTAATCTATATTCAAGCTTCATCATCTCTTTTGCTTTTACCTCTAATGTCCGCGAATAGGTGAAATAAAGATTGTCTAGTAGATATTTCCCTGCCTTAAATTTCACCGTACGCTCCATAACATTTGGCTCAAGCCTAAACTCATCAAGTTTAAATGTCTCTCTCATAGCATCTTCTACATCACCTAGCACTGTAGCCTCAATCTGACTACCAACAATTCTTAACAGTTCTTCTGTTAAAGCTTGTTGAATATCTCCTCCGGCAAAAGAACTAAAGCGATGTAATGTCAATTTCCTAAGAATATCTGTCTCATCCATTGGTGGATCAGAAAGTAATGTTGTTCGCAAATCCCCAAGACTACCATTTACCTGTACACGGATATCAGCATCAGGAAGTCTCGTGAGTGCCTCAGCTGATATAACTGGAACAACTCCTCTATAACGTTGGAAGATCAATTGAGCCCTCGTGATTTCAAAGATATTATCTAAATAGTTTATTCTACCTTCAGTTCCTTCAATTCTACCATCTAATCTTAGATCACTAAGAGTCCCTGTTAGTTGAACATTACCAGTTCCTTTAGCATCGAGACCCATACCTCTTACACGAAATTCTCCTTTGTGAACAACAGATAGATCAAGTATAAGGGGTAATTTTGCGGCACTTTGAGGAGAATTGTTTTTGTATGCTGCTAAGTTAACATCTGTATTTTCTAACTCAATTATACCATCTAATCGCGGTTCTTTCAGTGTACCAGATAAACGGCCCTGCCCAGTTATAACTGTCTTTACTAAATCTGTATGGTAGGGCAATTTTCGAATATCATATGATATAGAAACACCGGGATTTACACTGTCTAAATAGACTAAACCACCAAGTTTCAGACTGCCTTTACCAACCTTTGCACTTATATCTCTTATCTCTGCTTTATTACCGGAAAAGACCACATCACCGTTTAGATCAACAATTGGTTCTGAATAGGCATCATAGTGCAATGAAGTATCTGTCAGAGTGATATACCCAGCAAAATTCGGTCGCTGCCAATTGCCTCCGACATCTAGATCAATCTTTAATTGGCCTTTATCAAAAGCCAGACCATTTATAAGACCATTAAATGCAGTTAAATTACTTCTAGGAGATCTGATCGAGACTTTTAGCGGTAAATCTTGAGAGTTTGTCGGTAATGGTATTTGAGAAAACGCCTCTATATCTTTTGGCCATGGCAGAGTACCTAAAGCAATTAGTTCGTTACCTTCAATACTTGCACGAAACTCATTAATTCTAATACCTTGAGGATCTATGGCAAACGAACCTAAAAGACCTTGAAGCTGGAGTTTCTCATAATAGACATCGCTAGCCTGTAATTCGAGTAGACCCTTGAAGTTTTCAAGAGTACCACTAACATTAGCCTTAAAAGCCACCTTACCATTGATCTCTTGTTTAAGATCAAAGGCATTTTTTATGGTTTTAAGGTCGATACTATCACCTTGCAATGTACCGTATATATTACCATCTTGGCTAAAGCTACCTGCTAGCTGAATATATGAGTTTCCTTCATACAACGAAGCATCATTGATTTGCATAATGCCATTTTCGTACTTTACTTTAGCTGTAAGAGTAGGCTGTATACCTGGCAATGACCATAATGCTCGAGAAATATTTAACGATACTATTGGATCATCTAGAGTTCCTGTTACTTTAGCATCAAAATTTGCCCAAATATTTTCAGGGAGACTGTACCCAGCCAAAGCAGCTATTTTAGGGATATCTGCTCTAAGTGCAGCAATTTCACTAGCGATTTTCTTATTAGCAAAATCTAGCTCGCCTTTGGCAACAAATAAGCCCTGACCCCACTTAATCTCTGAATTAATAATTGATAGATTATTATCAGCAAAAGCAAAAAGTATACCAATACGATCTAGGCGTTCATTAAGAATAATTGCATCCTCTACTACAGCTTCTCCGTTAATAATTGGTTTTTTTAACGTACCAGAGAGCCGACCATTAATAGTACCTAAACCACCAAAAAGATATTTCTTATATTCTTCAGGTAAAAGAATCGAGCTTAAAGGGATTTTTTTAAGGCTAAATTGTAAATTTGCATTTCCATCTATATCTCCATGACCAAAAGCAGAAAAACTGCCTCCACCGATATTACCTGAACCTTGTGTTACAAGAATTACACCGTTTTCGTAACTTACTGTCATCTTAAGATTATCGGTATCTAAGCCAAGAATTTTCTCAGGACCTTTAATAAGATTAAACTTAACATATGGCTCTTCTATATAACCTGAAAGCAAAAGGTCTGCAGAAAAATTACCTGAAGCATATTCTTCATAACCCATTGGTTCAAGAATCTCGTGAATGTCTTGATCTCTAATTTTGAATTCTAAACTACCTTTGGCTCTATCTTTTAGATCAATTGAGCCTGTTATTTCATGTGTAGCACCACTTTTGCTCGTTAAATATAACTTTGATAAATTGATAGTCTCAGTACTAAGTGTTCCAGTCAGATCTCCGTAGAGTCTCTTAAATTGAATATCTTTGTAGCCTGGGGTTAACCAGTCTATCTTCCCTGTAAGAAGTGGCTTATTTAGATTGCCAGCAACATTAAATAAAAGATCAAGGCGTCCTTGTAAATCTTTAAGTTGAGGGCTAATTGCTGCAAATGATTGGGGTTCAAAGGCATTTATAGTCAATTCCAAATTAAGATTCTGATCTACTTCAAAAGGTATTGTCCCAGAAATAAAGAGAGATGCTGTATCTATCTGGGCTTGAATCTTTTCAACCCCTAATTCGTTGTCTCTAATATAAAAACCGCCTTTGATATCTGTTACCTTAATATCTTCATAGCTAATTTTAGGAAGATCTAGCGTACCAGCTATATCAGCTTCGGTTAAACTCCAATTAGGAATCTTGGCAAGAAAAGATAGATCAGCCATTCCTTCTATAGACTCCAAATTCAATCCTTTATCAGCAAAAGTTCCTGGTAAAGAAGCTAAAACTTCTTGGATCTCTACGCCTTTTATATTCAACTCAAAAAGACTTTCGTTATGCATCTTTTCATTAGGATAAAGCACTGTTTGCCAAATTGCTGGCAAAGGAAGTGTTCCTTTTGCTCTAATTTCTGCTCCATAAGCTTTACCAAAAAGATTCTCTATCTCTGCTACACCATTTGCTAAGCGACCAGAAAGGTTAACTCCTTGATGATTGTAGTCTAAAACATTACCAGGTGATATCTCAATACCATATAGAGCAAAAGGTTGATTATAAAAGCCACCAATATCAGCACTGAAATCTAATGAGCCAGTAACATCCCAATCAGTATAACTCTCCACAATAGACTGAAGACTAAGATCGTCAAGGTTTACATGTAGGTTAAGATATGGCACTGCCAAAACATCTTCTATACTTCCTGAGATATTAAAAAGCCCACCTACTGTTTCGCCGGCAAATGAATTTATGGAAACATTTCCGTCCTTATATCCAATTAACCCATTTACCTTTGTTAAAGGTTCTGGGAAATCCGGATGTTCTATAAGACCATCAATAACATTTACTGCACCATAGATAGAAAACTGCGAGAAGTATCCTGACAATACAAATTTACCGGTAAAAATCCCTTCTGTAGTCAACTGTTCAATCCAGCTTAAATCGGTGGCGAGCATTTTTTCATAAGCCTTTGATTGGGGTGAAACTTTGCCATTAAATACAGAAAGATAACGATCATAAAGAGCCGATTTTAGGTAGCCTTCAACAATATTAAAATCGCCTTCTTCTATATCTACTTCTGCATGAAAACGAGGATCAAACCACCCACCTGCAGTATAACCTTGTGATTTTAAGATCGTCTCACCAATATTCGTAGTTATTTCCCAATTGTCTAAGCCTTGTTCACTATATTTTACATGGCCAGAAACATTTGTTATTGGAATTGGTGAGAGATAATAATCTAGATTTACTCCCTTAAGATAAGCATCCCCATTATACTCAAGATAGCCATCTTTGTAAGTCAAGTTGATAACTCCATCAACTACACCATCAGTTAAATTAAATCCAAGATGTGGTGCTATCCAGTAGTTGTAATCAGCAGGATTAACCCCTTTAGTTGTAAAATTGCCACTCCAAGCAAAAT
>DUTE01000012.1 GCA_012842235.1 Bacillota bacterium | reverse complement strand
TTGTTGGTCCAGATGGAATTTATATGATGCTCACTCATTACAATAGAAACATTACTCTTAAAAGCATGGTTGGAGCAGAACAAGAACTAGCTGTATATACATCTGAGTTCAAAGAGCCAATAAAGATATTTCCGACGGGTTTTGTTACTATCTTTGTGGTCGAAGACGACACTATTAAAGAAATAACAACTAAGGTTCCGGATATTCCTGAAAATGGTTATTTAGTAGTTGGCCACGCAAGAGCATCGATTGGTTTTATGTCACAATTTCAGGTTGGCGACAAAGTTTCAATAAGAGATTATAAACCACAGATTTCTGGCAACAAGTATCCAAAATATGTAATTATGCCAGATGGATCAGAAGTTGAGATTACTGGGTGGAATAGAGGTCGCGGCGCCAATGATGTAGTTGTCTTTAACGCTGATTATGCCGACAAGACATATTCTAACGAATGGGGCTTTGAATTTGCCGTAGAATATGATGAGGTAATTGAGATAAGACCGATGGCCAAGAAAGAGTTTCTGCCTATTCCCCAAGATGGTTTTGTAGTATCAACCCATGGTGATAAAAATGCCTTAGTAAGCATGGTTTTAGAAGGCGATTTGGTAGAACTTGATTATTAATTGAAATAACACACAAACAAGCAAAGAAGGCTGCCGATTCTACTTTCGGCAGCCTTTTTCACTTTTGTTAATTAAGCTTTTTTGAAGCTCCTTTAGGTGCTATTAGTCTACCAAAACACTTTTTGACTAAGCAAATTAACTTAGCTTCACAGAGTAAACGAATCACAATATTAATGGAAAAATTCCCAATAATAAAGGTTTGTCCATATCAGAAACGACGAAAGAACTGTCATAAACAATACTAGATTTTGATTTTTGCTCAATTGAAAGTCCTTGTTTTTAATAAGGTTGTATACGGCTAAAATTACAGTTACAAACATATAAATCATATTTGCTTGGAAATGGATCTTTAAGGAAGTGTAAGTAGACATTGAGAAGGCCTTTATGCCAAGCCATACTACGTTAATAACAATGATTAAATTCAACAAGTTTTGTACTAAAATGTAGGAATTCAAGTTCTTTTTTTCTTTTCTAATAGTACTTATTCTCCTAATTAGCACTGTGAGTAGATAGGAAAACGAAAATAACGCTGAAGCTATTGCTAGAACAAGCAAACTTAATTCACATACATGTTGCCATAATGGGATTTGGATTAAATCAGTGTTTGTCGAGGATAATATTTTCCCATATGTATTATGGTTTGAATAAACATCTAAACTGTATAAACTAAATTCATCTTGAGTTAAATAAATTCCAGGCTTCTGTTGGACAAAAACAGTGTTGTTAGTGACTAAATTAAAATTATCTTGTGGTTTGACAGTTGTTCTATTAAGTAAGCCAAATAGTTTACTAAATCCATGGTAAGGCATACGGGCTGGTTGATAAATACCTTTCCATAGATTTGAATCCTCTAAATTCTCTTCAGAAATGGTACTTTCAGGTTTTCCGAAAACCAATTCTGGGATGCCTAAACAATAATAATTCTCTCCAAATTGATTTGTCATAACGACAACACCGAGTTCTTTTTCTCTATCAAGATAGAGTGATGAACTAAACGCTAGAGAATTTCCTCCGTGACCATAGACTTTGCCTTGAGATGGTAAATACATTAGACCGTGAGCTAGCCTTGGTATATTAGATTTTGGGA
>DUTE01000011.1 GCA_012842235.1 Bacillota bacterium | reverse complement strand
CCTCACCAAATGATCCAGAAGGACATGTCAGGAGCAAGATCATGGACTCGGGCTAGAGAATTAGCATTAAATGAAATAATGACTACTTGATTACGGGTACCTGTTTCATTTAAGAGTTCAATGATTATTTCATTTAATGCTAATTCTCTAGCCCGTGTCCATGATCTTGCTCCTGACATTCCTACATCTTTACTTGCTTCCTCACCAAATGATCCAGAAGGACTTATCGCCCTTGCAAAAACAGCAAAAACACGCTCTTTAGATCTTGCTTATGGCCTCTGTACAAGAGAAGTTACTAGTTATCTTATTAGCCGTGGCTACTCGGTTTGGGCTTGGACAGTAGATGACACTCGAACAATGCAAAATCTTGTTAACGATGGTGTAAGTGTTATCACTACTAATGTCCCAAGTAAAGCCCTCGATACCTTTAGACCACTCGACTAACTAGTTTTTGAATGGTGCAGATTTTTGCGAAAACAAAAAACACACTAACCTTTGAACCTTTTTTCTACAAATACGTCTATATATATAAGTATAGAACTGGCATGTTACCTTTTCACCCCTGGTAACAATGTCTCCCTGCCAGATCTTGCACCTTCCTTTCTTTACTAAGAAAGCAGGAAATGTGAGTTACTCCATTTCCTGCTTTTCTGTTTTTTGACTAAAATATAACATTTTAATCATTACTAATAACTAGAACCAAATATACGAAGTTAGCCTAAGTTAGCTATCACTTGTTAATATCCTTATTAAAAAATACAGTGACACCTGGGGCTCAAATTAAATATACCTAATGCAGAAAATGAGTACTGAGCCTTAAGGCTTAAGTACTAGGTAAGGGGTGTAAATAAATATAATACAGTTATAAGCTATATAGCAATCAGCCACTCTAAAGGAGTGGCTGATTGCTTATATCTCTAGCCTTATAAAGCCCATAATTGATACTATCTGACAATGCTCTCCAACTAGCTTCAATAATGTTGGGTGAAACACCAACCGTACCCCAAGATGCACCAAAACCTGTACTTTCTATAAGAACTCTAACTGAGGCAGCTGTTGCGGAGCGTGGATCTAAGACCCTTACTTTATAGTCAGTCAATTGGATATCATCTACTTCGGGATAAACCCCTCTAAGAGCGAGCTTTAAGGCTTTATCAAGTGCATTTACAGGCCCATCACCATCACTTACTGTATGAAGAAGTCTATCACCGACAAGGATCTTTATGGTAGCCTCTGCAGAGACGGTTTCTGAGCCGTTTTTTTCGATGATCATTCTTAAGCCTTTAAGTTCAAAAAACTCAGGTATTAGTCCTAAAGAACGTTTTAAGAGAAGCTCAAACGATGCTTCAGCTCCTTCAAAAGAGTAGCCTTTGAACTCTAGGTTTTTAACTGTATTTAATAGCGGTGAAAATGAATTTTGTTCTTCAAAAACACCGTATTCTTCCGCTTTATACGACAGGTTGGCAATACCGCTTAACTCAGAGACAAGAACTCTTCTCCTATTGCCTACAAGCTCTGGTTGAATATGCTCATAAGTTTCAGGGTTTTTCCTCAATGCTGAAACATGTATACCGCCTTTGTGAGCAAACGCAGCTTTACCAGTAAAAGGTTGGTAATCATCGGGTATAAGATTAGCAATTTCATCGAAATAATGACTTACCTCAGTGAGCCTTTTTAGTGAATCATCTAATAATAAATCATAGCCTTTTTTTAGTTTTAAGTTAGGAATGATTGAGCAAAGATTAGCATTCCCACAACGTTCACCATAACCATTGATAGTGCCTTGAATAATTTTAGCACCAGCATCAATTGCTAAAAGAGAGTTAGCAACCGCTAGCTCACTATCATTATGAGCATGTATACCTACTAAAGTATCAGGAAATTTTTGTACAACCACTTTTGTTGCCT
>DUTE01000159.1 GCA_012842235.1 Bacillota bacterium | reverse complement strand
TTTCTGATGGTCCTCAGTCATTAACACCAGAAGAATTTAATAGTCTAATCCAAGAAATCTTACCTCTGATGAAACTTTTTGATTTAAAATGAGTGTAGGAATAGTTGGCTTAGGGTTAATTGGTGGCAGTATAGCCCTAGGCCTTAGAGATAAGACTGAGGTAATTGGTGTTGATCTTGATAGTCAAACTCGAAAGATCGCTCAAGAAAAAAATATCTGTCATATTGTAACAGAGGATCTTTCTCTTTTAAAAGAGACTGATGTAGTTTTTGTGGCGGTTCCTTTAGATTCTGTAGAGACTGTTGTTAAACAATTAAGCCATTTTCCTTGTGTTGTTGCCGATGTAGGTAGTTTAAAATATGAGCTGTCTGTAGAATTGAATGATGTAGCCAACTATATCGGTACACATCCTATGGCAGGAAGAGAAAAAGGTGGAATATCTGCAGCAAGTGGAGTGCTTTTTGAAAATGCTCTTTGGGTAGTAGATAGCACTAAAGATGAGGCCCTTATTGCTAGAGTAACTCCCTATATAGAAGCTTTAGGGGCTTATACGTTTTTATTAGATCCCAAAACCCATGATCATATGGTAGGAGCAGTCTCCCACCTACCTCATCTTGTAGCAGTTGCTTTGACCCTTGCAGTAAAAAGAATCTCTCAAGATGATGATCGTTACTTTCTTATGGCAGCCGGTGGCTTTAGAGATACAACAAGGATTGCTAGTGGTGACCCTTATTTATGGAATCAAATACTTACAAAGAGCCCTTATCTAAAAGAGGCTGCAACAGTATTTAGTGAAGTTTTTTCCGAACTAGCCCAAGTAGAAGATCTTACTTACCTTTTAAATGAAGCCTGTTTGGCACGGGAAAAATTGCCTTACAGAGGCAAAGGTGTTATTGGTGAGGTTTTTTCTTTGGTTATTGAAGTTGTGGATAGGCCTGGGGCTATTGGTGAGATCACATCGATTTTGGCTAAAGAACACATTAACATTAAAGAAATTGAAATATTAAGGCAAAGAGAAGGAGAAAGTGGACCTTTGCGCTTAGGTTTTGCGACAAGCAATAAAGCCTTAGAGGCTTTAGAACTATTGGAACAACAAGGCTATAAGGTTCAGGCGAGGTGGTAGTGGGGATGGATATTTTTGTTCAAAAACCTAAAAAACCTCTTAAAGGTACGATTAGACCAGAAAGTGATAAATCTATTACTCAAAGACTAATTCTTTTTTCACTTTTAACCGAGGAAGAGTGCTGTTTTTACAATATTTCTACAGCACTCGATCCACTCTCTACCTTAAAAGCAGCAAATCAGCTTGGTTTAGAGTATCGACTAGAGAGAGACACCTTATATACAAAAGGAGTAGGCCTAAAAAACCTCAAAGAGCCTATAGAACCGGTAGACTGTGGTAACTCAGGTACATTAATGCGCTTTTTAATGGGGCTTCTTTCAGGAAGTAATATCTTTGCTGTTTTAAGTGGTGATAGCTCACTTAATCAAAGGCCAATGTCAAGGGTAGCAAATCCCTTAAAAGAGATGGGCGCAATAATTTTAGGCCGACAAGCAGGAAACTATGCTCCTTTGGCGATACAAGGTAGTCCTCTAAAGGGTAAAAAACATCTTTTAAAAGTACCATCGGCTCAGTTGAAATCGGCACTAATCTTAGCTGGTTTATCTGCAGATAGTCCCACAACAATAGTTGAGCCGATACCTTCAAGAGATCACACAGAGAGGCTCTTAAAGGCTATGGGTGTAGAGGTAAAAAAGAAAGATAATATTATTGAAGTACAACCTACAAAAGAGTTAAGAGGGTTAAACATAGAGGTAAGTGGTGACTTTTCTGCGGCAGCATTTTTTATTGGTGCAGGTCTTTTAGTTGAAAATAGCGAAATAACTTTAGACAAGATCAATCTCAATCCTACAAGAACAGGGTTATTGAGGGTTTTGCAACGAATGGGTGCTAATATTTCTAAAGAACAAAAAGAAGGTATTGAACCTTCAGGGACTGTCTTTATTCACAACCATGGTCTGAGAGGGACAACAGTTACCAAAGAGGAATTACCTTCTCTTATAGATGAAATACCCCTTCTTGCGGTAATTGCTGCTAACTCCGAAGGTGAGACTGTTATTCAAAATGCAGGAGAGTTGCGTCTTAAAGAATCAGATCGCCTTCTAGGAATTATGGATCTTTGTAGTATAATAGGTAGAGAGGCTACCCTTGTAGGTGATGATCTTTACATTA
>DUTE01000158.1 GCA_012842235.1 Bacillota bacterium | reverse complement strand
TGTTGGACGCTGGGCTTGGCGTATATATGTCATGGGAACAAGCCGGATAATTGAATGCGATCTAAGAGAAAAGCTGTTTTTGCATTTAGAGACCCTGTCTCAAAGTTTTTACAATAAACATAAGACTGGCGATTTAATGGCTCATGCAACAAATGATGTAATGGCAGTAAGACAAGCCCTAGGTAATGGGGTTTTAATGACTTTTGATGCCATATCTTTGATCTTAATGAGTTTTGTTCTGATGATGCGGACTAATCCTTCTTTAACTCTTTATGCATTACTTCCTTTTCCGATTATAATTTTTGTGTCAATTTTTCTTTCGCGAATGATAGGCATTCGTTTTAGAGTTGTTCAAGAGGAATTTGCCAATCTTACCGATACAGTCCAAGAAAACATATCTGGTATGCGAGTGATAAAGGCTTTTGTTCAAGAAGAAAAAGAGATTGAACATTTCAAAGAAGCTAACAAAAAGAATATGGAAGCACATATGTCTATGATAAAGATATCTAATCTAATGCGACCTCTAATAATGCTTGCCGGTTCAGCAACTTTCATAGTTGTTATTTGGTACGGAGGAAAGCTAGTTATAGACGGGACTATTATGTTTGGCGATCTTATGGCCTTTACTATGTATCTCGGTAATATGACTTGGCCTCTTCTTAATTTAGGTTGGTTATTTAACTTAATAAACCGTTCTAAAGCTTCGATGCTTAGGCTTTGGGACCTGTTTTCAGAAAGACCCGAAGTTAGAGATACATGTATTACAGATCAAACCCTGAAAGATATCGAAGGTGAGATAGAGTTTAAGAATTTAACATTTGCTTATCCCAATAAGGAACCTGTATTAAAAGATATCAACTGGAAGATAAAAAAAGGCAGCAAAGTAGCGATTATAGGTAGAACAGGTAGTGGAAAAACAACAATCGCTCAGCTTCTTATGAGAGTATACGATCCTAAGATGGGAGAGCTTCTCATAGATGGTAGAGATATCTTTGAATATCCTTTAAAAACATTAAGAGATAACATAGCCTGTGTACCACAGGATAATTTTCTCTTTTCGGCAACTATTGCTCAAAATATTGCTTTTGGTAAAGAAAATGCAAGTTTTGACGAAGTTGTAGAAAGCAGCAAACTAGCTGGGGTTTACGATAATATTATTGAGTTTCCCGACAAGTTTGAAACTAGGGTAGGTGAGCGAGGTGTTACCCTTTCTGGGGGACAGAAGCAAAGGGTATCTATTGCTCGGGCTCTAATAAGAAATGCGCCTATTTTAATTCTAGATGATAGTCTATCTGCTGTTGATACAGCAACAGAGGAGTTGATTCTAGAAAATCTTCGAAAGAGTACAGATGAGCAGACAGTTATTATTATTGCTCATAGAATATCTACAATAGAAGATTGTGATGAGATTATTGTTCTTGAAAATGGCACTATAACTGAAAGAGGTACCCACAATGAGCTTGTATCACTTGGTGGTTTTTATGCTGAACTTTATGAAAAGCAACTCCTTGAGGAGCAAATTAGAGATTTTGCCTGAAAAGAGGTGTGTAAAAGATGGCAATAGCTGATGATGAGATAATGGGCAAAGCCTATGATAGTAACCTTATGAGACGTCTTTTAGGTTATGCTAAGCCACATACGGGAAAATTACTAATAGCAATATCCCCCACAGTTATCAACG
>DUTE01000010.1 GCA_012842235.1 Bacillota bacterium | reverse complement strand
GTGCCGAAGGCGGGATTTGAACCCGCATGAGGAAATCCTCACTACGCCCTGAACGTAGCGCGTCTGCCAGTTCCACCACTTCGGCATAGTTAACAATATAATTAGTATATGATTTGGGGTTAAAATTGTCAATAGATAAGGTAGTCGAGTCAAGGTATTTGCGATGTGCATATTTCCAGAAAAAAATATCACAATCTTCTCCTTGTTCACATTACACATACACCTAAAACTACTGTAAAGGGTGAGATGATAAACAAAAAGAGCCAAATGCCTATCATTTTAAGTACTTTTCTTTCTCTGCTGTTTTAACCTAAAATCATCCAATAGTATTTCTACCACTTTTGGGAAAACCACAATTGGTAGTTAGATGTTTTAAAGCAGCCCTAAAGAGGCAGTCTAAGCTTACATATTCTAGAGTCTGAGCTATGTCAACTAAGACCAATCAAAGATATCTTGTCGTAAATAGCGTTAGATGCTATGCTTATACTAAATTGCCAAATCAAAAACTCACAATCGGTAACTTATATCCTTCCCTAAAAAGCTTTGTTAGCAATCAATTTCATTTGCTAAAAGCAGGAATTAACTATTTGACGACTAAATACTGTACGGTGAATGGTTTTTTTAGATGTGAAAGGACTGAGCTTCGTGGGTAATTTTCTTGGTGAACCACTGAAAAATTTCTTGCAAGAATTTGCTGATGTTGTTATAGCCGCATTTTTTATTATCTTTTTTATTGCTCAATCATTTATTGTTGATGGTCATTCCATGGAGCCTACATTGCATAATCGCGAACGACTCATCGCAGAAAAGATCTTCTACTATTTCGCTGGTCCTAGACGCGGCGACATAGTTGTTATTAAAGATCCTATCGAACATAATCGTTATTGGGTAAAGCGTATCATAGGTGTTGAAGGAGACTCTATCGAAATTAAAAACGGAGTAGTATATCTAAATGGCTCAAAGCTTGCTGAAAATTACGTAGCCGAACCTATTGCCATTCCTCGAGAAGCAACCTATGAAGTCCCTAAAGGTCATGTTTTTGTAATGGGCGATAACCGCAATAACTCAAACGATAGTCGGTTTGTTGGCCCTATACCTGTAAATGATATTATGGGGCATGCAATTTTAATGTATTGGCCGCTTAAAAGAACCCATATAATATCACGACCGAAAATTTTCTTAGATAGACAGTAGTTAAAAAAGAGCCATTAGGCTCTTTTTTTTAATACATTTAGACTTAGGCTATCTGTTAACAAATGAAAAAGACTTACACTCGCTGTTTAGTAATCTAGAAGGAAGACTGTTCTTTATAAGGAAATTTAAAATTAACTAGAATCACTAGGGGGTATAAATTAATGAAAAAGGGTTTAACCTTCCTTCTAGCCTTATTTCTAAGCTTTACCACATTTGCTCAAACTAAAACTATCGAAGTCTGGCAAGTTGGTATGGGGAATGAAGCTATTAGCCTATTGCAAAATATCATTGAAGATGATTTTACTTCAAAAACAGGTATCAGAGTACGCCTAAGGGCTTTTGCCTGGGAAGATATGCAAAACCGTGTACTTTTAGCTGCAGCCTCTGGGGATACTCCTGATATAGTTAGTGGAGCTCCTGACCATATGGTTGAATATGGGGTTAGAGATGCTGTTATTGATCTTGTTGAATACTTTGGCGAAGAAAGAGTACGTGCAATAGAGAGCAATCTCTATCCTGGTACTACCCACTCGTTAAATTTCAGAGGACGTGTATTTGGTCTTGTGGAAACTTGTGGTGTCATAACCGGTTTTTACCGAGATGACATCCTTACTGAGTTAGGGCTTGGTACACCTAAGACTTGGGATGACCTTTACCTAACTATGCCTAAACTAAAAGCCAAAGGTCTAGATGCTGGTTGGATGTATGGCGGTGTAGCTCAAAGTCCTAAGTGGGGCGCTTACCTTATGATTAAACAAAACGATGGTGGCTGGGTCGATGGCCAAAACTTTAAAAGTCTTTTATTAGAACCAGGTTCTATTGAAGGCTTTACTAGATACTGTGAACTTTATACTAAACATAAAATGCCTCTTGAAGGTGAACCGTTTATGATGTTTAAAAATGGCCACTGGCCTATACTTTTTAACATCAACGTTTTCCATGCCACATTAACCCAAGCAGCTCCAGAGATTAGAGGTAAATGGAGTCTAGGTTTAATTCCTGGCACTAAACAAAGTGATGGAACTGTGTCTCACGAAAGTTTTATGGGTGGAGCAACTTTGGCTATTTTTAAAAATTCCCAACATAAAGAAGAAGCCTTCCAGTACCTTGAATGGTATCTATCTGATAAAACACAATCTCGCCTAACAGAGACAATAATGACCTCCCTTCCTGGCACAATGTGGGTCTCAGGAAATACAGCCGCGACTAACGCAATGAATATCCCAGAGAAAGATCGCCAAGCTCTATTTAATCAGCTTGCAGCATCTAAAACATTTAGCTATTTCCCTGGAGCAATGGCAATCCAAAGAGAGATGGACTTTGCTGTTATGAATGTACTACAAAAAAACATGACCCCTTTTGATGCATTGAAAAACGCAGCTAAGATTACAGAAACTGAGCTTGAGCGTAAGCAAAGGGAGTACAAACGCTACCTAGATAAAATGAATTAACTGAAAACAAAAAGACCCGTAAAAAGGCCAACTTAAGGTAGTAAGCCTTTGACGGGTCTTTATTTATATACTTTTATGCTGCTTTATCTCTAGAGACTCCTAAGATCTTTTGCATCTCAGTTATAGCACGTTTTAATTGGGTATCTTCATTACGTCTTTCGGGGTTAAGAGGAACGTAGTCTTTTTCTGCCTCTTCAGAGAGCAATTCTTCTATATCAGGTGTAACTCCTTTGCCATGTATGGCTACACCACCTGCAGTAAGATATCTTTGAGTTGTTAAAGAAAGTGCTCCACCACCATAGAGAGGATAAACTGTCTGTACTAGACCTTTCCCAAAAGTCTGTTGGCCAATGACTAACCCCAACTGTCGATCTTTAAAGAATCCCGATAAAATCTCCGAAGCTGAAGCGGACATATTATTAACCAAACATATAACAGGATATTCTTTTATAACATGTTTTTGATTTACCGGAAGCTCTTGTCTTGGACCATTCCGACCTTCAACAAATAGAACCGGTCCAGATGAAGCAAACATACTGGCAATATCTATTGCGGCATCTAACAAACCTCCTGGATTGTAGCGAAGATCAATTATTAAGCCAGCAAGCCCTTGTTGCTCTAATTCTGATAACTTTTCATCTAATTCTTCAGGGGTACGTTTATTAAATGAAGAGATGCGTACATAACCTATATTATCAACTAGCATTTCCCCTGATACAGTTGGCAAGTCAATAGTTTTTCTAACTAACTCGACTTCATATTCTTTTTCAGTTTTCGGTCTATATAGTTTGACTTTAACTACAGTATCAGGTTCGCCTCTTAAAAGATTAGCTGCCTCTTCGGAAGTCATGCCTCTAGCATCTTTGCCATCAATTGTCACAAATTCATCCCCTGGTCGAAGACCTGCATTGTAACCAGGAGCATTGACGAAAGGATCGACAACGACGACTTTTTCATCTTCTGTAACTCCTATAAGAACACCGATACCACCATAAGCACCTTTAGTCTGTATCTGCATCTCGTTAAATTGGTAGGGTGTCATATAATAAGTGTATTTATCATCTAAAATCTCTTCAAGCATGGCGTTTAATGTCCCTAGTTCTGCGTACTTATCTATCATCGACACAATACTAACTGGCTCAACATATTGGGTTTTTACCAAAGCTGCTACCTGCAACAAAGTTAATAAGTCTTCATCAGGTGGTAACTCAGCATTTACTCCTTTGACAAATCCTATTATGCCACCAACTATTATCAAAATCACCAAGGCGACTACTAGTTTACGATATTTCACCATACGCACTCTCCAATCTCTCTGCCCATACCCCTAACTTTAGCTTTCTTCAAGTTATCTTCCTGCTGTTTATTGTATTTAATTCAGCTTGTTTCAATTCTCTTCTAGTTTGCAACTGGTAGCCAGCCCCAAGGATTTACCGGATCGCCATTTACTCGTATTTCGAAATGGAGATGGGGACCTGAACTCACGCCAGTTGAACCAACTTTGGCAATAACTTGCCCTTGCTTAACCCTTTCTCCTGCCTGGCAAAGCAACTTAGAAGTGTGTCCGTAAAGTGTCGTGGTCTC
>DUTE01000157.1 GCA_012842235.1 Bacillota bacterium | reverse complement strand
GGTATTTACCCAAGCAAAGGGGCTTTTATTTCAAGACAATTTTGATCGTATAATGATTGGACCAGACTGGACTATTGTCGATGATCCTTATCCTTCTAATCCATCAAGATGGACTATTTCTAATGGTAGATTGATGGAGACATCTAACATTTATAGGACTAACAGAGAATATGATTTTTGGCAGGGCACCCATATAGTTGCTGGTTCTAGTGAGTGGACTGACTATGAGCTTTCCTCTGAGATCAGTTCACAAGATGATGATGGTTTTGGTGCTATTTTGCGTTATGTAGATAAAGAAAACTATTACCGGTTTATTATGGTAGATGATCCTACAAATGGTGGTCCGTTTAGAAGATTAGAGAAGTTTGTCAAGGGAGAGAGAATACTTCTTGATGAGGCAAAAGAAGGCTATGAATCTGCTCATCCTTACAAACTTCAGTTTTTGGCTTATGGAGATAAATTAGAGGTTTGGCTCGATGGCCAAAAAATCCTTGAAGCCAAAGATAACACATTTAGTTCTGGCAAAATTGGCTTTATGTCTTATGCAACAGATTCACTGGCTATAAGAAGTGTTAAGGTTAGAAAAACAACAGGAGAGCCAAGTGATCTTAGTGAAATAAATGAGCCATTTGCTCAAAACACTCTGAAAGTATTTGACCCAACAGCAACAACAATTAAGGTTACTTGGAGTGGAGATGCTTCAGAGGTTAAATTTTCTCTTTACAAAAGAGATGAAGAGGACAAAAAGACTCCAATTGTCTTTAGCAACGAGGCATTGATCGAAGGAAGAAGTACTCTTGTTAATCTTGAGCCTTATACAGACTACTATCTCGAAGCAGTCGATGGAGAAGAAATTGTCTCTAGGCGCTTTCGAACAAGAAAGTTACAAATAACGAGGGGACCATATCTTAGCATGGTTGAACCTACATCTGTAACAGTGGCTTTTGGAGCCTTAGATGCTTACAAGGCGAAGGTTCATTATTGGCTCGAAGCTCAAGAAGATCAAAAAAAGACTTTAGAGATTGAGCCAAGAGAGATTAAAGATGGTTACCAGTATGCAATAGAGCTTACAGGGCTTAAACCTCAAACTCGCTACAGTTACCAAGTCGAGATGGGTACTACAAAAAGCGAAGTTTATACATTTGTGTCCGCACCCGATTCTAAAGAGGCTCAATTTACTTTTAATGTGTATGGCGATACCCAAAACGGCAGAAGACACAAAGAAGTTATTACAGCTATGAATCAACAAGAAGAGGTAGCTTTTTTACTACATCAAGGAGATATAGTAAATACTCCAGTGCAATCAGAATATAATAGCTTCTTTAAAAATGCCCAGCCTTTTATCGGACGTGTGCCTTTTTACCCTGTCCGTGGTAATCATGATGGTCAACACTATTCGTTCAATGATTACTTTGAACTTCCCGGTATAGAAGATTACTATTCATTTGTTTATGGTTCAGTATATGTGCTAGCTATCAACTCTCCGGCACCTTTTGGGCCAAACACAAAGCAGTATGAGTGGATAAAACAAGATCTTGAAGCCCATAAGGATATGCCTTGGAAAGTTGCCTTTACCCATTACTCAGCATATTCTCCTACTGAAGCAGATAATGATATGAATATTCGTCAATATCTTTCACCTCTGTTTGAAGAATATGGAGTAAATATAGTTTTTAGCGGCCACTCACATGTATATGAACATTATTTTGTTAATAATGTTCATTATGTACTAACCGGTGGAGGTGGCGGCTGGGAGATAACACATGAGACAAGCAAATTTAATGCTCCGTTTAACTATGTGAAAGTTCATGTGTCACCTGAAAAATTAGTTGTAGAAGGCCTCAAACCAACTGGGGAATTAATAGAGACCTTTGAGATTACAAAGTAAAGTGGAGGGTTAACAATGAAGAAAAACGTAAATTGCAATTTCAAGTTGAACTACCGTCCAAGATAGTTTTGTAGTAAGGATAAGGTTGGCTAGCCAACCTTTG
>DUTE01000446.1 GCA_012842235.1 Bacillota bacterium | reverse complement strand
GCATCTAGCGTCTAGCGTCTAATAGACCTAATGACTAAGCTATTCAGCACAAAGCACTAAGTACTAAGCGACCTTTTGTTAGTTAACTAAACATAATCTCAATCTTAAATCTTAGTCCTAAGCTTGATTTAGACTTGATCCCCGTTTACAATTAGCGGCTATCTACTACCCTTGAGACATAAAAAAACACAATCCCTTAATACCATTTAGTATCAAGGGATTGTGGCAAAACTCAAAAAAACGATCTTTATATTGTCACCAATAACCAAGCTTTCCTTAAGCTTTACTACTGTAAAGGTAATCTGCTTTTTTCTCTAGTATTCGGGAATCACAATTGCTGAGATAAAGTAGAGTATTATACCACCTATACCCCAACTAAGAAAGGTAAACGCAACAAAGATTAGGCGAATAAGTGTTGGGTCTATATTAAAATACTCAGCCAGACCACCACATACGCCTGAAACCATACGGTCTTGTGTAGACCGATACAATCTTTTCATAAGCCTCTAACCATTCCTTCCTTACAATTAACTTAAAGGTAAAAATGTTATAGCACCGTTACTAGTAAAAGCTCTAATATTAAGGGCTTCTGTTTTTTCTTTATCACTTATAGTTTTTGCCTGCACAAAGTTATTGCCACTGCGATTAATTTTAAACTCTTTTAGAGGAAGATCAACACTTATCTTGCCCCAGCCTGTTGAAGCTTCAATATTATAATCGATACTATGCTTAATAGGAACTCTCACCCTTAATGATCCGTTGGTGCTTTTTAGGGAGACTTTTGCGTTACCTTCTTGTAAATAACAGTCAATAGAACCATTGTGAGTGACATAATCAATTAGATTGAAAGCTCCTGAGGCATCAATACCACCGTTTATTGTGTTGAGAGCTAAAGTATCTCCACTACACTTTTCAATGCCGATGCGTCCATTAATTGTACTCAGTTTAGACGATGTTAGATCCAAATCTAATAGAGATAGTTTACCATTTATCGACTGTATTTCAACTTGATATTGGTAATGTCTAGGTAGGTTAATTTTTACCTCTAACCAAAGCTCTCGTTTATCAAGTAGATTTATCTCGATCTTGTCCTCTGTAGTCTCTATATCTATAAACTCTTTGGCAATAACTGAAGCCTTGGTCTCATCTTCACTTCTTACCATTTTTACAAGCTCTAAAGAAAACTCATCACTATCAATACCCTGTATAGATACGGGTCCGTTACTGTTTATCCTAATTACTGACCCATCTTTTATTATACCCTTAATGTTTTCTTCAAAGCGAAAACTTCGCCCATCTCTAAATCCTCTATCAAAGGCACTACTAAGAGAACTTATCACCTGATCGCCAAACTTACCTAAATTCTGCATATAGACACCGAGGTTTTCGGTAAATGAGTTCATGCGTTTGCCAATATCTTCAAAAGTCTTATTGAATTTTTCGTCAAAGTCAGTTTTTTTGCTGTCTTTGTAAGATGCTCGAGTACTCTCTGCTGCACGTTTCTCCCCTAAAGCTTCTAATAGTGCAACTGCCTCTTCCACGGTGATCTTACCGTTATCTAACATCTCAAGGATTCGCTTTTTCTCATCCACATCACTCACCTACCTTAAGTTTGCGAAGTAGTTCTACTGCTTCTTGGGCATGTATGCGACCTGCCTCTAGATCATCG
>DUTE01000156.1 GCA_012842235.1 Bacillota bacterium | reverse complement strand
ACTTAATAAACGAAAATTTAGGTTCTTAGAAGGGTTTAAAATAGTAAAATAAGGTATGACAATTAGGTGGAAAGTTGCTAATAATTAATCATGAAGTGAAATTTAATTAAAGGCAGGTAAATCTGTTTTTTACTGGCCTTTTAGGGCTAACTTCTAAGACTACTTTCCTAACATGGATAGTTTTGGTTGGATATGTACTATATAATAGGATAGGACAAGGCAGGATTAGTGGCTTTTGTAGGCTAATTATATTAAATACCAAGGCTTAAGAATTAGTTTTACAGATGTTTAAGAACAAAGGACAAAATGATCTCGAAAATTTAAAAAAGGATATTGTGCCAATTAAGCGAAAGAATTCTCAGCATAGAAATAAACAAATTGTTATTATTAATATTGAAGCTATGTGAAAGAAAGAGTTACCGGATAATTAAAAGTGGCGTTTATTTGTAAAAACTGCGGTAATAATGCAGGATAACGCCGTTATTCGTTGAATAAAAGTTAAGAGAAGAAGGAGTCTTTCACCTCCTGGAAAGATAAATCCCCGCTTTCAAGCCTTGGCCTGGCATAATAGGCCCTTTTAGGGGTGCTTTCTGGGTTTTGAGATTCCAGATAAATAACTTTTATTCTTGAATGAACTGACTATGAGGAGGAGAATAGAGTGGCCAACGTTGTATTGGAGGATGTTACTAAAAGATTTGGTGGCATCATTGCTGTAAACGAAGCAAACCTGGTTATCCAGGATAAGGAGTTTATCGTTTTTGTCGGCCCATCTGGCTGTGGTAAATCCACCACACTTAGAATGATTGCAGGCCTTGAAGAAGTTACAACTGGTAATATCATTATTGATGATAAAGATGTTACTGATCTGCCCCCTAAGGACAGAGATATCGCCATGGTGTTCCAAAACTATGCTCTTTATCCACACATGAATGTCTACAATAACATGGCTTTTGGTCTTAAACTTCGTAAGTTCCCTAAGGAAGATATCGACAAACGTGTTAAGCAAGCAGCTTATATGTTAGATATCGAGCAACTTTTAGATCGTAAACCAAAGCAACTCTCTGGTGGACAGAGACAGCGTGTTGCTCTTGGTCGTGCTATCGTTCGTGAGCCTAAGGTTTTCCTTATGGATGAACCTCTTTCAAACTTAGACGCTAAATTACGTGTACAGATGAGATCAGAGCTAGGTAAGCTTCATGCTCGTATGCAGACAACTACTATCTATGTTACTCACGACCAGACAGAAGCTATGACTATGGGTGATAGAATCGTCGTTATGCGTGATGGTATCATCCAGCAGGTCGGTAAGCCTCTTGAAATCTATGATAAGCCTAATAATGTCTTCGTTGCAGGATTTATTGGAAGCCCTGCTATGAACTTCTTTGATGATTGTGTACTTCTTTACGAAGATGGCGAGTATTGGCTCCAGTCTGAGATCTTTAAGGTAAGATTCCCTAAAGAAAGAGTAGCTCAGATGGAAAACATCGGTGATTATGTAGGAGAAGAAGTTATCTTGGGTGCACGTCCAGAAGATATTAAGGACGTTCAGATCAGCCCTAATATGCCTGAAGATGCTAGATTTAATGCTGAGGTTGAAGTTGTTGAGCCAATGGGTTCTGAGGTTCACCTCTACTTAGCTAGAGATGACAAACTGTTTGTTGCCCGTGTAGATGCTTATACAGAGGCTCTAGAAGGCGACGAAATTGAACTCGCTTTTGATATGAGAAAGGTTCACCTCTTTGATCGTGCTTCAGAAGAAAGAATTGTTTAAGAGAATAACCGCTGCCAGCTTAGTCTGGCAGCTTTTTTATTTCTTAACAAATTTTTCTGGGAAATAAAGTGAGATCTCCCTTGTTCTCAACTTTACAACCAATGATTAATATTGT
>DUTE01000155.1 GCA_012842235.1 Bacillota bacterium | reverse complement strand
CTTATTGCTAATCAATTTTTCTCTTGATAAAAATTTCTGCCACAGATCTACATCCATTATCATTATATATCTAATTTATCTACTTTTGATGGCAGTAATCGTTTTTCGAAAAAGAGAGTCCCTAAAAACTCATAGTTATCAAGACAAAAACCTCAAGTAAATGAAGTTTATCTTGGGAAAAGACAGATTAAAACTACATCTCTTACCATTAGAATTAAAAGAGGCCGTTAATATAATTAACAGCCTCTAAAACTTTAATCCTCTTATGGGGTTCTTCCTCATCACTAGTCTAGAGTGTTATTAAACCAATTTCAATTCGACTACTATAACAGTAATGTCATCAGCATTGTTTTCGGGAAGAGTATGAAATATACGCTCACCGATCTCTTTGCCTGAGCCATTGCTCTGTTTTAGTAGATTATTAAGCCAATCTGGGTCTTTCATTTTTCTACTACCTTCGTTTATTACTCCATCACTAACTATAACAAAAATATCACCATGATAAAGTTGAATCAGTCTTTCTGATACGTCTAGACCACAAAGCATGCCAACGGGAACTGTATCACTTGATAACGAAATAACCCGTTTGCCTCGCTTAAGATAGGAGGGAGCTGAGCCTAATTTAGATACACTCAATTCTCCAGAGTATTTGTTAATTATAGCCAGATCTACGGTGGCAAATGTTTCTTTTTCGACACTCAAAAAGCTTATAGAATTAACTAGTTTTAATGCTTCACATGAAGAGACATCTAAAGAAACAAATTTTTCAATAAAAGACACTACTGTACTTGATTGTAAACCTGCTTCAGGACCAATACCCATTCCATCTGAAAGAGCTATTAGGTGTCTACCTCTACTTAGAGTGGCTAACCCAAAACTATCTCCACAGATAGCATAGCCTTCTGCAGGCCTTCTTTTTACGTATACTTCTACATCATAGAGATATTCAGGTACAAGATATAGTTCACAATATTCTGACTGACAGTGATGATATTCCACACGATACTTTTGGCCTATTACTTTACTTAATATATTTCTAATGTATTTTTCAGGGCAATGATTATGTTTCTTTTTTAGGCCAATACGTACAGCTGTTCCATATTCAAAACAACTACATTCTAAAGAATCAAAAGATATATTACATCTTTTTAATTCAAAACCAACTATATCTGTCCACTGCTTGTCCCTTTTTATCAGATCTAGTTGACAGCCAAGATCGCTAACTACAGAAGATAGACCTTTTAATTGATTGGCCACTACACTTTTGCTTTCTATCAATCGTTTTTGCCAAATAATATCAAGACCTCGCATTTCCCAAAATGAACTAGCTGTCTCAACTATTTCTTTTGGCTGTATACACCAGCGTTGAGATTTACTAATCATATTATCTATATCAAGGTCATCTTCTACACTAACTAAAAGCTCGGATAAATTACCATAGGTTTGGAGAAAACGACGGTGCCAACAAGATTCTTGTTGGGAGCAGTTTTGACAAACTCTAACAGCAATTCCTTCAACTAAACTAGCAAGCTTTCTTTTTTCATCATCAGTTTCTTCTACCGGTAACCGGGAAAAAACTTTAGATAATTCACCGAGTATATTAGCAAATCCATTGATTCTAGTTCTAAGTTCTAAGGCTCTTGTTTCAGTTTGCTCCTGTGGTAAAGAAGTGGGAATAGAAAACTTTATGGCTTGTAACTGCCTTAAATACAAGGGAAGAAGTAAACTAGCTATAGTAATCTCT
>DUTE01000154.1 GCA_012842235.1 Bacillota bacterium | reverse complement strand
CGGACACCTACATCTTGAATGTCATAGTGTTACATTAGTAAACTCGTACAAAAAAGCACTAGAACACGGCTTAGACTTTGTTATTTTAGATAGACCCAATCCTCTCGGTAGAAAAATCGCTGGAAATATATTAGAAAAAGAAGCAGCTTCTTTTTTAGGCTTAGAAAACCTAGCTTGGCAACACGGACTTACTTTAGGAGAATTAGGGCTTTTATATGGCAATAGAGACAATTTACCCACGGTTGTTAAATGCCAGAACTATAACCCAAACCTAGATTTTTCTGAGTATAAACTACCTTGGGTTGCTCCTTCGCCAAATATGCCTTCTCTTAATACGGTAAAAGTTTATCCTGGAACTTGCCTATTTGAAGGAACAAATGTTACTGAAGGTCGAGGTACAACCCAACCTTTTGAAATTATTGGTGCACCCTTTCTTGACGGCCATAAATGGGCTAAACGACTTAACAGTTTACAGATCCCAGGAGTCTACTTTAGAGCTCTTGAGTTCATTCCCACGTTTTGGCGCTATCAGGGTGAACACTGCGAAGGAGTTCAGGTGCATATTACAGATGAGACCACCTTTGACCCTATCTTTACAGGAATCTCTATGATCCACGATCTACTTCATAACTGCAACGAGTTTGCATTTAGAGAAGATATCTTCGATCGTCTAGCTGGAAATAGGCTTCGTTCTCTTCTTGAAATTTTGACTCCTAAGGAGATAACAAGTTACTTTGAAAGTGAAATAGCCGAGTTTGCTGATGAAGTTTCTTCTTATTTTCTTTACTAAGTTTATCTCAACAATAAAAGTGGTATCTGCCAATGAGGAGGGGAATAGACATGGTGAAAAAAAACAAGGTAGCAATTATTGGAGCAGGTCAGGTAGGTGCTACAACCGCCTTTACTCTTGCAATAAAGGGACTAGTCTCGGAACTTGTGCTTATTGATATTGATAAAGAAAAAGCCGAAGGAGAAGCATTGGATATAAATCACGGCATGCCATTTTTAAACCCTGCAAAGATCTATGCAGGCACATATGCTGACACTAAAGATGCTGAAGTCGTCATTATCACTGCAGGTTTACCAAGACGCCCTGGACAAAGCCGACGAGATCTTATTCACTCTAACAACCGCATTATTACCGACATTGTCCAACAGCTAAATAAATATGCCGATGATCCTGTAATAATTGTAGCGACAAACCCAGTAGATCTAATGGCTCTTAGTGCCCAAAAAACATCTAAGCAGCCAAAGAACAAAGTTTTTGGCTCGGGAACTTTGCTAGATACTGCTCGATTTCGTTTTGCTTTAGCTCAAAACTGCAAAATCGAAGCACGTAGTATCCATGCTGATATCATCGGTGAACATGGCGAAGGTGAATTACCAGTTTGGAGTCTAGCAAACATTTCTGGTATTCCTATTGCAGTATACTGCGATGTATGTGATCGCATATGTGAACCTGAAAAACGCGAAGAACTCTTTGTAGAAGTTCGCGATGCAGGCATGGAAGTGATCAGAAAAAAAGGAGCCACCTACTATGCAATAGCCTTGACCTTAGCCCGAATTACTGAAGCTATCTTAAGAGATGAGCATTCTGTCCTTACAGTATCTTTATATCTTGATGGTTATTTAGGAATTAATGATGTAAGTATGGGGCTACCGGCAGTTATTGGTTCTGGAGGTATTCAAAGAGTTATCAATCTACCTTTAAGTCTTGACGAGCAAAAGAGTTTCATTGCTACCGCAGAAGTCTTAAAAGAATTAGCAAAAGATATGGAAGAATTCAAACATCAATAAAAAGAGGCTATCTAGCAAGTTTGCTAGATAGCCTTTCAGTCTTTTAAAGTTTAATAATCTTTTCACAGCGCCTATCGATATGTGGTTCACCCATAATAAGGGCTATCTTGGGTGTTTGATATACCTGTTGAAGTTTTTCAGAAAGCCTTAAAATAAGCACAGGGTTTTTATTTTCAGGGGCTAGCTTCCTTTCTAACTCATAGTTAGATTCTAAATATATCTCACCTTCATACCAGCTAGGAAGAGATCTTGAGAGGCCTTGTTTGAAAAAATCAATCAGAACAAAATCTGCTAAAACAGGATACGACTTTGCCAAAAACTCAAATCTAAACTCTAGTTTTCTTCTTCTGTTGAGCTCGTTTGCATCTTTTAGTTTGTCTGTTAGTTCAATTAAAAAATCTCCTAATTTACTACTAGAGATATTCTTTAATGTCTCTTCAAAAAAACCAGAATTATAGTAAGTATCTACAGTCCAGTCTAGTCCCTTTAGCCAATTTAGTTCTCCAAAAGATATCTGCTCTGTTTTTAAAATCTCATAAGGCGGATAATCTGAATATATAAGACCTAGCTCTTTGGCATTTTCTCTTAAAGCGGTTCCTGGAAGAAGCTTCAAAAATCCTAAGTGAAGCCTATCTGTTCGTGTTTGAATTACATCTCGAAAACTCTGTAAAAACCTTGCAAAGCTTTCATAGGGTAAACCAGCAATGAGATCTGCATAAATAAGGACATCTGTCTCTTGAGAAAGTTCTTTAAGCCTTTGTAGTAGCTTTGTAATATCAGTCTTTCTATTTATTGCTTCTAAAGTAGGTTCATAAGTAGATTGGACACCTATTTCCATCTGAAAGAGGCCTTTGGGTATTTTCTTTAGAAACTCTAGTTCTTCATCTGTTATCCTATCGGCAGCAATTTCAAAATGAAAATTGCCCTCAGGATATTTTTCTTTTAAATGTTGCCAAATCAACATAGTTCGACTTTTGTCTAGATTAAATGTACGGTCAACAAACTTGACTTGCCTTACACCCATACGCCAAAGTTTCTCTAAATCGTCAAAAACAAGTTCAAGCGGACGAAACTCTATTTGCCGGTTGACCGATGATAAACAATAAGCACATCGATTAGCACAACCCCTAGATGCTTCATAGTAAACTAAGTGGTTTTTAAGATCCTCATGGGGTAGGTAGGGAAATTGAGTTTCTGTTAAACTTACGGGCATTCTAATAACCCTAGGCATCTGTCGCCCATCAATAAGCGCCAAAATTAATTCAGGCCAAGCTTTTTCTCCTGCCCCAGCAATTACATAGTCTGGCTTATACTTTGTTAAAGAATCTTCTGGCACTTCACTAACCTCGGGGCCTCCTAAAACAATAACTACTTGCGGTAAGAGTTTTCTTATATCGGAAATAAGTAGTTTGACCTGGTTTTTCTTGCTATATTTGG
>DUTE01000153.1 GCA_012842235.1 Bacillota bacterium | reverse complement strand
TGGTTTGCTGTAAAGGACGAAGAAAAATACCATTTTGATGTAACTAAAGTTAAAGTGAAAAAGAAAGTTATTGCTCCTTACAGGGATGATAAAGGAAGACCAGCCGATATTTTTGTCCATCTTCCTCTAGCCAATCCTTAGGTCTTCCTTTATCATCCCTGTAAGGAGCGATAACTTTCTTTTTCACTTTAACTTTAGTTACATCAAAATGGTATTTTTCTTCGTCCTTTACAGCAAACCAAATATCTTCCATGTTATTTTTCCAGTTTTTAAGGGCTCCTCGGCCTTTATCTCTTTTCCAGGTGATACGATTTATTGTAATAAAACCGGCTTTTTCAATGAGATCTTGTATTTTCCCAGAATAACTCCAATCACAACAGACATAAAGTGAACCTGTATCTTTGGTTACTCTATAAGCTTCTTTAAGCCACTCTAGTGTCCAAATAGAATACTCTTCCCATACATTTGGCACTGTCCTGCCAAAAGCTTTTTGCTTACCAAAATAAGGCGGATCAGCAAAAACTGCCTGAATAGACTGGTCTTCTATTCTCTTTAGAGCTTGTAAGGCTTCTCCCCAATAAATGCCGGGAGTGAGCTCTTTCTCTGGTAAAGGTTTAGGGATATAAATATTTTCATCCCCAGGCTCCATAGCTAAAGTTTTGTTTCTATTAGACCAGTGACTCTTTCGATATAAATCTTCGCGCATTGTTTCCTCCATTAGTTAGTTATTTCCGTTAAAAAAGAACACTTACTGAAAGTTCCTCATAAATGCGTCTAATCGCTTCAGCTAATAAAGAAGCTACAGAAAGAACTTTAATCTTATCTAATCCTTTAGCATCTTCTGACAAGGGGATAGTATTGGTTACAATAACCTCTGAGATTTCTGAATCTGCTAATCTCTCTACTGCAGGAGGCGAAAAGACCGCATGGGTACAACAGGCCATTACTTCCTTAGCTCCTGCATCTTTTAGGGCTTTAGCACCTTGGGTAATAGTTCCTGCTGTATCAATAAGGTCGTCGATCATAATTGCAGTCTTACCCTCTACATCTCCAATAATATTCATAACCTCTGCTACATTTGCTCTTGGACGACGTTTGTCGATAATAGCAAGAGTAGTATTTAGCTGTTGAGCTAATTCACGAGCCCTTGTTACTCCACCAACATCTGGAGAAACAACAACAATATCTTCACCATCGAAACCTTTTTTCAAAAAGTAATTGGCGATAATTGGTAAAGCCTTGAGATTATCTACAGGAATATCAAAAAAACCTTGAATCTGACCTGCATGCAAATCCATAGTCAATACTCGACTAGCACCTGCTGCTGTTAGCAAGTTAGCAACTAATTTTGCTACAATTGGTTCACGGGGTTTTGTTTTTCTATCCTGCCTAGCATAGCCATAGTAAGGAACAACTGCTGTAATCGATTTAGCTGATGCTCTTTTACAGGCATCGATCATAATGAGCAGTTCCATGAGGTTGTCGTTTACAGAACGACAAGTTGGTTGAATGAGAAAAACATCTGAACCACGCACAGTCTCATTAATATCAACAGAAATCTCCTCATCCTTAAACCGACTTACGCTAGATTGCCCTAATCCCATCCCAAGGTTTTGAGCAATCTCTTTGGCAAGCTCTGGATTGGCATTGCCCGAAAAAATCTTCATTTTCTTGTGCACTAACGACATTAATTAGACCCCCAGTCAGTTATACATAAAACCAAAACAGACTAAACGCAACTACTTAACGAAACAGAATATTTTAAGGATTGTTATAAAAATATCGTTGATTAGCTTTCGCTTTTACTCCTTAAACTCCTTTCTTTTTATCTTCTTCTTCAAAACCCAGTCCTTATAGTTGACCTGTTTACCTCGGCCAACTGCCAATGCATTGCTAGGAACATCCTTGGTAATAGTTGAACCAGCTCCGGTTACAGCATTTTTACCAATCTTTACTGGTGCTACAAGACTTGAATTAGAACCAATAAAAGCATTATCATCAATCTCTGTGGGGAACTTTTCTTGCCCATTATAGTTACAGGTGATAGTTCCTACTAGGAGAAAATGTTAATATCG
>DUTE01000152.1 GCA_012842235.1 Bacillota bacterium | reverse complement strand
CAACCTTATAATAATCAGCTACAGGGAAAAACGGTAAACTAATTACTAACAAGACACCTAATAATGAAAGATATAGGGGTTTTTGCTCTAAAAAGTCTAGTATTTGATCAAAAACTAAAGCCCAAGCAATACCGATTAGCAAACCAGCTAGTACATCAGATAGAAAATGAACACCCAAATAGATCCGTGAAAGACCTACCAAAACAATAACAATAGAGGCAACTACGTAAAACCAAGTTTGGTTGATTAGGGTTGCAAGTTTTGTCCATACACTAGCAGTAAATTGGCTATGACCAGAAGGAAAAGAGTAGCCTCCAGCAGTCTCTAAACGCAAAGATCGAATGCCTTCTTGGCCAATTGGTCTTTCGATCTTGAAAATCTGTTTGAGCCCAGCATTTAGAGCTCCTGAGCTAAGGGCAATTAGACCTAAGCGCCAGCCGCTTTTTTTGTTTACACACCAAATCATTACAACTGCTAGGACTATAAAAAAAGTATCTTCACCAAGCATAGTTATTACCTTTGCTAAAGAATCTAAAAACGGTGAATGCACTGATTGAATTATACGGATAAACTCCAAAGCAGATCCCTCCCCTTTACTGTTAGTAAAAAATGTTCACTATAGTTAAATTTATTCCTGCAAAGGTATATTCATTAACAAAAGCAAACACTTGTGCTATGATTATCGATAGAATGCTAGCTGAGGAGGAAATCTATGGGCCTAGATGTAGAAGACCTAAGCAAAGCTATTTGGCAAGATGCTGTAGATACTTGGGAGGAACTACAAAAAATTAGGTGCACCTTGATAAATATTAAAATTAGTACAGCTAAAATCCAGTCACAAGAGGCAATGGCTCTAATGGCTGTAGCAAATGAGATTGAAAAGGCTATTATAGGGATTAGTAGAAATACTGCAAGAATAAGGGATAATGCCAAAGAGATAGGTAAGATACAAGATAAATCAAGATGACGGGGAAAGCTTCTTAGAAAAACCAACGCAGAGATAGACCCCAAGACGAGGTGGGGCTATGCGTTTAGGTTTAGGTGGTAAAGGGATTTTTTGTCTTATTTTCGCTCTGTTGTTTTTTGCTTTGGGAAGGGGGGGAGCTGATACGTTTATTATTGATCGCATTGAAGGAAATGTAGCAGTCATTGAATGGGAAGGTGGGCACTTTCATTTACCTAAAGAGCTCCTTGCTAAAAATGCTAAAGAAGGAGATATATTGAAAATCACCATCGAAGTAGATCCTCAATCAACTAAAGATAGACTAAAAAAGATGGAGGATCTCCTAGAGTTTGACGAATAGACGAATAAAGGAACGGTGTAGATGAGAATCACAACTAAGAAACCTTTTTTGATACTACTTCTAGTTCTTTCGTTGTTTGTTTTTGTTCAAGCATCACTTTTAGTACACTTTGTTGATGTAGGGCAAGGGGATGCTGTTTTAATCCAGACCCCAAATCAAAAAAACATTCTTATCGATGGAGGTCCAAGAACTGCAGGAGATTATCTTGTACAATATTTAAAAGAACAGGGTGTAGCAACTATTGATGTACTTATTGCTACACACCCTCACGAAGATCACATTGGGGGGCTTATAAATGTTATAGATAATTTCCCTATTAAAGAGGCGTATTACCCGAATAAAGCCCATACAACAGTTACCTTTGAAAGATTTATTACGGGAATAAATAACTCAAAAGCCAAAAGAGTAAGAGCTATTAAAGGTAGAGAAATTTCTGTAGATCCCGATATTTCTCTTGTTATCCTTTCTCCTAGTGACCGAGACTATAAGGATCTTAATCACTATAGTGTAGTTACAAAGCTTGTCTACAAGAATACGAGCTTCCTTTTTACAGGAGATGCAGAAGATCTCAATGAGGAAGAGATGCTTGCTGCTAAGTTAGATCTTCAAGCAGATTGTACTTCCATGGTGACCT
>DUTE01000151.1 GCA_012842235.1 Bacillota bacterium | reverse complement strand
TTTTCCTCTACTACTACCTCATAACCAATTGTCAGCAAAGTAACCTCAGTAGAAACACAACCAGTAGCTAGCACAGCTTCTACAGCTACAGCTACAGGGACACCTGTTGTAGCACCTATGGGTGGCTTGCTTAAAGATGTTCTCGTTAGTGTAGGTGATAAGGTCACTGATGGGCAGGTTGTAGCCCTTGTCGAGGTTATGAAGATGGATACGGAAATCATCGCCGAAATGGATGGCGTTGTAGAATCTATCCAAGTAAACAAAGGTGATAATCTAGATAGTGGAGATGTTGTCATTACTTTAAAATAAGGTCGGAGGTGCATATGCATGGTTGATAAACTAGTTATGTTTTGGACCAGCACCGGCCTTGCCCAAATCTCTTTTGGCCCACTGTTTATGATTGGCCTGTCCTGTGTCCTCTTTTATTTAGCAATTGTAAAGGAATATGAACCTTTACTTCTTATTCCCATTGGTTTTGGTATGCTTCTTGTCAACTTACCCGCAACAGGAATTATCGCTGCTCCTGTAAAGGGTATCTTGGGGACAGAACCTGGAGGTTTACTCTATTACCTTAACCAAGGTGTTGAATTAGGTATTTATCCACCCCTTATCTTTTTAGGGATAGGTGCCATGACTGATTTTGGAGCACTAATTGCCAATCCGTCAAGTATTTTGCTAGGTGCGGCTGCTCAAATCGGTATCTTTATTACTTTTTTAGGAGCTCTCCTTATGGGCTTTAACCCCCAGCAGGCAGCATCTATTGGTATTATCGGCGGCGCTGATGGTCCAACAGCTATCTTTTTGACATCTAAACTTGCCCCGGATCTGTTAGGACCAATTGCTATTGCCGCATATTCCTATATGGCATTAGTTCCCATTATCCAACCACCGATTATCAGAGCTTTAACAACACCAGAAGAAAGAAAAATTAGAATGAAAGGTCTAAGACCTGTAAGCAAAGCAGAAAAGATTGTCTTTCCAGTTATGGTAACTATAGTAGGTAGTTTAATTGTACCTTCAGCGGCAACTCTTCTTGGTATGCTTATGCTAGGTAACCTTTTGAGAGAATCTGGTGTAACTGACAGATTGAGTGATACAGCTCAAAACGCTCTAATTAATATTGTTACTATCTTTCTTGGTCTTTCCGTAGGTACTAAGACAGAGGCAAGCGAATTCCTAAACCCTGATTTCTTAAAGATTCTTGCTTTAGGTCTTATTGCTTTTTCTATGTCAACAGCAGCTGGAATTTTATTTGGAAAACTTATGTGTAAACTCTCTGGTGGTAAGGTTAATCCTATGATTGGTGCTGCCGGAGTCTCTGCTGTGCCTATGGCCGCTAGGGTTGTTCAAAAAGTTGGCCAGGAAGAAGACCCCAAAAACCATCTGCTTATGCATGCAATGGGGCCAAACGTAGCAGGTGTTATAGGTTCAGCTGTTGCAGCAGGTATGCTTTTAGCTTTACTTGGATAACACTTCGGAGGTGAATCTAGTGACAAAGAAAATTAAGATTACAGAAACAATCCTTCGCGATGCTCACCAGTCATTTATGGCAACAAGAATGACTACACCTGAGATGCTTAAAGTTGCGGAGGAGTTAGATAAAGTTGGGTACTATTCCCTTGAAGCTTGGGGAGGAGCAACCTTTGACTCCTGTATCCGCTATCTTAACGAAGATCCTTGGGAAAGACTCAGACAATTAAGAGCTAGAGTCAAAAATACTAAGCTACAGATGCTTCTTCGTGGGCAAAACCTTCTTGGTTATTCTCATTATGCTGATGATGTAGTAGAAAAGTTTGTTGCTAAATCTATTGAAAATGGCATTGATATTATCCGTATTTTTGATGCCTTAAATGATGTAAGAAATCTCGAAACAGCAATGAAGGCTACTAAAAAATATGGTGGTCATGCCCAAGCTACAGTTGTTTATACAACAAGCCCTGTCCATAATATTGAACACTACGTTAATACTGCTAAAAAACTAGAGGATATGGGTGCCGATTCTTTGTGTCTCAAGGATATGGCAGGTCTTCTAACACCATATGAGACCTATGATCTCATTAAAGCTCTCAAAGAGAATGTAGATCTACCTATCCAGCTACACTCTCACTGCACTACTGGTCTAGCTTCAATGACCTATTTAAAAGCGATTGAGGCAGGTGTAGATGTAGTTGATACAGCACTTTCAGCGCTAGGTGGAGGAAGCTCTCAGCCACCGACAGAGTCGTTAGTTGCTACTTTAAGAGGCACTGAGTATGATCCTGAGTTAGATATTAAGCTTCTTACAGAGATCAATAGACACTTCAAACAAGTAAGAGATAATCATAAGGACAAGCTAGTTCAGCCTTTTGTCAATGCCGAGATCTTGCAATATCAGATCCCAGGTGGTATGCTTTCTAACTTCTTTAGCCAGCTAAGTGCAATGAAGCTTAGCCATAAAATCGACGAAGCCCTAGCAGAAGTGCCACGTGTAAGAAAAGCACTTGGTTATCCACCACTTGTTACCCCAACGAGCCAGATAGTTGGTACACAAGCAACAATGAATGTTGTCTCACCAAAGGGACCTTGGTCTGTTGTTCCTCTTGAGGTTAAGAGATATCTTCAAGGTGAATATGGCACACCTCCAGGAGAGATCGATGAAGAGTTTAGACGCAGTATTATTGGGGATGCACCTGTAATTACTGATCGTCCTGCAAACCATATCCCTCCTGCTTGGGATGATGCCAAGGCTAAACACCCAAATTTGAGCGATGAAGAGATCCTTTCTCGCTTAATGTTCCCTGATCTTTTTAAATAAGGAAAAAAGGCTACTAAGTTTAATTGCTTAGTAGCTATTTTTTTGCTTTTTCTTCAAGGAAAACGCTGTCCTAAATAGAAAGATTAGGATAAGGAGGCCGAAAAAACATGGGAAAATCAATACAAAAACTGTTTCTTTTAAGTATGATAATGGTTTTAGCATTTAATGTTTGTGCAGCTAATGAAGGTATAAAGGAGCTAGGGAGAATGCAGGAGCGAGTAAAGATTGCCAAAGAAGAGATGGCTCTTCTTGACTATGATATTATCTATGAAAAGCTAAATGAAGCGAGTAAGTTAGCAGCAAGTGAAGAGGATCAAGATAAGATTAAGGCCTTTCAAATTCTCAAAGAGGTAGATGCACTTGCCACTGAATCAAGACCTGTAGAGACAAGAGCAGTATGGCTTGATGATATTGCCTTAACTAAGATTGTCTCTCCTGACGATCTAAGAGAGTTGATAAGATCTTTAGCAGAGTTAAATGTCAATATGCTTCTTCCAAGTGTCTATTTCGGGGGAGAAACTATATATAAAAGTGAAATAGTACCCCAGATGGATTGGTTTAAGATCAACTTTGGTGATGAAGATCCATTTCAAATTATGCTAGATGAAGCTAAGAAATATGGCATGGAGGTTCATCCTTGGGTGATGGTCTATGGGTTGCAGGGAAACATTGAACCCTATCTTGACAAAATCGAGTGGTTTGATAAGGCTAAAGATGGTTCTTTTAACAATACAGTGCATGTAGACTACTTCTTATCACCGGCTCATCCTGAAGTAAGTGATCACTTAATGAGTATTATCCAGGAAGTTACAGATTATGATGTAGATGGGATTCACCTAGATAATATCCGCTACAAAGATGGTTTTGGTTATGGGGATTATGCAAGAGAACTCTACCAAGAACTCTTTGGGATAGATCCTTGTGATATTGACCCATCTAATACAAGACGTTACAATCATTTTCGGGAGTTTAAGGCACAGTTCATTGCTAGTTTTGTTGAAAGAGTAAGATATGAGATGCATGAGAAGGATCCGCATATTATGGTTTCAGCTGCAACAGCCCCAGGGCTTTGGGGTAAAAACTCTCTTGGCCAAGATTGGCACAATTGGGTTGATAATCGAAGCCTACATTTTGTCTTATCTATGAGCTACATTGAAACAGTTCCTGAGTATGATGACCTTATTAGACAAGACATCAATCGAGTTGGCAGCAAGACTTATATCTATCCTGGAATGGCTCTTTATGCTTTTTCGCCTACAGTGATGCAAGGCCAATGGCAAATTGGTCAAAGAGCTCCCACTACAGGACAGACCCTCTTTTCTCTTTTGCACATCAAAGATACTCATTATCAATTGTTAAAAAATGGCCTCTTTAGACAAAAAGCCTATCCTACGTTTAGAGACCCCCAAAAAGCAGCTATCTTGTATATTGACTGGCTCAAAGAAAGGATCGAAACCTTAGGCATTGAGGCAGGGCTAAGTGAGGAAGAAAAAAAGGAGTGGCTAGAGACACTCTCTACATTTGCAAGCGATATTAAAGAAGCACCGAGTAGACCATATGATACAAGAGATCTTCGCGAAGAAGACCAAACAGAGCAGGCCTATTGGGAAAACTTTTTAGCAAAGCTTGATGCCTTTATTTTAAAGACGAGAAAAGGGGATATTAAAGACCCTCTAAAAGCTAGGCTTATGGATGATCTTTTAGGCCTAAAAAGCTTAATTACTCCTCTTGAATATACATCGAGGACGTTTGAAACGGTGCCTATAAAATACTAAAATTAAAGAGTAAATAAAATTAAGCTCCATAAGAGGCAAAGGATAAAAGATAGGGGCTTAAATAGATTGAAGAACAAAGGTAAGTTACAAGCTATAAGCTATAAGCGATAAACGGTTAAGCGGGTAAACAATAAAAAGACCTTTAAAACCTCTAAGACCTTAGGAGATAGTATCTGTGTTTAGGATAGAATCTAGTTTTGATTCTTGAGTCTTGAGGTTTTGAGGTCTTTTTACTGTCATCTCTAAACTTAGGTTTGTTTAGTAAAAGCAAAAAATCTAAGTACTGATTTAACATCTATTATCTGTTATTTATTAACTAATAGGTAATAGATATTTACTATTTTCTAGGGTATTTTATAGAGAGGGTAAAAGTAAATAAAGGCAGTTTTAGCACAAGCAAATAATTACTTTTTCCAAATTTCAATTGGTTTTATCGATTGAGTGTGTCCTTAATATGTACAACTTTTAGCCATATAAAGGCCTGAGGTAAAGATAGAGAACAAAGAGCCTAGTAAATAAGACTAGAGATAAAAAATACTGGCCTATGTATATAAGTTTGTTATTAAAGCAGGAATTAAGGGTAGTTATTGCGTAATAAAGTGAAATTAACATCTTTAACTTACCTGTTATAGACAAAGAACCTAAGTATAGAGGTGATGTTTTTGATTATTGGTGTACCTAAAGAGAAAAAAGATCAAGAATGGCGCGTGGCTTTGACACCTGCAGGTGTCCGTACAATAAAAGAGAGGGGCCACGAAGTTTTAATAGAAAAAAATGCTGGTCTTGGTAGTGGCTTTACTGATGAAGCATACGCCGCTGAAGGGGCAAATATCGTTGAGTCAAACGAAGAAGTTTGGCAGAGATCAGAGATGATCCTTAAGGTAAAAGAGCCTATTGGTGGAGAAAGAGAACTGATGCAAAAAGGTCAGCTTCTTTTCACCTACCTTCACTTAGCAGCTGATCCTGATCTAGTAGAGGCGCTTGTTAGAAAAAAGGTTAACTCTATAGGTTATGAAACTGTTCAGCTCGATTCAGGAGCTTTACCTCTTTTATCGCCTATGAGTGAGATTGCTGGGAGGATGGCTGTACAAGAAGGGGCTGTATATTTAGAAAAATTTAGAGATGGTAAAGGAATTCTACTTGGCGGGGTTTCTGGTGTACCGCCTGCTAAAGTAACAGTTCTTGGAGCAGGAACAGTAGGGACAAATTCAGCTAAGGTAGCAATGGGCATGGGGGCACAGGTAACTGTAATAGACATTAATTTGGAAAGACTTAGACAGCTCGATGATATCTTTTGGGGCAAGTTAAAGACTTTAGCCAGTAATGCCTACAATATTGAATATGCTGTTGCAGAAAGTGATCTAGTTATAGGGTCTGTTTTAGTTCCAGGTGCCAAAACCCCCTATCTTGTAACAGAAGAGATGGTAAAAAAGATGAGCCGTGGCAGTGTTGTTGTCGATGTAGCCATTGACCAAGGTGGTTGTTTTGAAACAAGTAAACCGACAACTCATTCACAGCCGACATTTTCAGTCCATGGTGTTACTCACTACTGTGTAGGGAATATGCCAGGTGCTGTGCCAAGAACCTCTACGTTTGCTCTAACTAATGCCACTTTACCTTATGTGCTTATTCTTG
>DUTE01000150.1 GCA_012842235.1 Bacillota bacterium | reverse complement strand
TTCTTGGATAGTCATTCATCCATTGTTGAATCCGCATACAGTGCTCCTCACTAACCTCGCTAATCGGTTTACCTTTGGGAATAAAACGGCGGATTAATTTATGTTGGTTCTCGCTAGTTCCTTTCCCATGAAGCATAAGGATGGCTGAAGTAAACGTCAAGTACATCTTGTAAGACCCCATGTAGCCCGGAAAACTCACTTCCATTGTCAGATGTAATAGTCTTGAAAAGGGTTGGAAACTCACTTCCCGCACGGTCTCGCAATTTTTGGATTGCCTGGTCAACTGCATGCGCTTCTTTTCCGTCCAGCTTTAAGACTACTTCAAATCGTGTCTTTCGTTCAGCCAAGGTCAATAACACTGGTTCCGTCTTGTTTTTGTTTCCTATAACAGTATCAATTTCCCAGTGACCGAAAGTCTTTCGAGTATCGATAATCTCTGGTCGCTCCTCAATAGATTTACCTAAAACACGTTTGTTTTGGCGATTTTTCCGACAAGTTGCTTTAGTCTTTCTTGATAGTTTTTCGACCAAGTCCATGTTCTTCGTTTTCATGATGCCTCGGTCAATCCACTGGTATAGCGAAGTGGTGCAGGGTATGATCGCTGGGTCGAATAATTCATGCTTCAAGGCAAAGCCAACGACCACATCAGGTGACCATCCCTCATTCAGCATCTTGTCATCGGCCCAGTCAACGAATGCGTCTGTGTCAGCCCATTTAGGGCGTCTACCACAGTTTAAACGATGTTTTTCATATGCAGCTTGCCCAGCATCAGCGTCATAAACCTTGTAATAGTAATCGTAGATCTTTCCACCCTGTTTTTGGCGTTTCAGCTGAGTAATTGTTCCTCTATTTATCTCATTGTTAATTGTTTGTGGAGCTCTATTTAGTACCTTTGCGATTTCTCGGTTCGAATAATTTTCCTTTTTCAAAACCATGATTTGGCTACGCTCCGAATAGGAAAGGTGTTTTCCCTCGCGTGAATTTGTGTTATCCTTAATTTGCGTCATGTGAATTCATCCTTGTCTATTGATAGTTGTGGTAACTTCAATATAACATGAAATTCACATGGCGTTTTTTTATCTTAAGTGGCTAACTTAATTATAAAATCCACCCATATTTTTTGTTTAAGAATCCCTGAGATCTATCCTAAGACCCTCCTGTACAACCTGCATAACTTCAATTTGAGGAGATAGGATGACAAAATTAGCTGGAAATCCTTGGCTAATTCGCCCAAGGTTCTCTATTCTTAGAGCACGGGCAGGATATAACGAGGCCATAGCAAGTGCTTGTGTAATACCTATACCTACCTCGTAGACCATATTTCGTACTGCTTGAGCCATATTTAAGGCTGAACCTGCTAACGCACCTTCGTTGTTTATACATTTGCCATCTTCACAAACAACCTCTAAAGGTCCTAGGCTAAATTGCTTTTGGTTGCTTCCTACAGGAGGCATAGCATCGGTTACCAAGAATAAGCGATCACCTAGACTTTTTATTGCTATTTGGACATTATCTAGATCAACATGAAAACCATCGACAATTATTCCCGCATAACTTGTCTTAGAAAAAAGAGCTGCCCCAACCACACCTAGCTCTCTACTCTGAAGCTGACTCATAGCATTAAACAGATGAGTGTACATAGATGCTCCGGCTCTTTCAAGAGACTGTGTATTTTCTTTTGTTGCATCTGTGTGGCCTATAGACACCTTGATTCCCTTACTTGACAAAAGATTAACCTGCTTGGGGGTAACAGCTTCAGGTGCAACCGTTATCACTCTTACGACATCTGCATTATCAGCAATTTCTTCAATTTCAACATCTGCTGCCTTCCTTACATACATAGGATTGTGGGTACCTCTTTTTTTAAGATTAATAAACGGACCTTCAAGGTGAAGACCAAGAACTTGAGGTATTTTTTGCTTAGCTTCTCTAGTCACTTTAATAGCTTCTTTCATGTCAGCAAAACTTGTTGTAATAAGCGTTGGCAAAAACGACGTAGTACCATATCTCAAATGAGCTTGAGCTATCGTTTTTAACCCAGTTACAGAGATGTCGTCGTTAAAGAGTACACCCCCACCCCCATTTACCTGCAAATCTACAAAACCAGGAGCTAATAATGCTCCTTCAAGATCAATCCTTGCCACATCGTCACCTAATATTTCCGTAAACACTATATCTTTAACCTTTGCTCCTTCTACTACTACTGAATGGTCTTTGAGAAGTTTATTGCCATCGAATATAGTCGCATTAGTTAGGGCATAACTCATATCTCTACCTCCTGATTTTTACGTGTACTATGTAGTTTAGACGAGGAAACAGAAAAAACTAAAAACAAGATTCCTACTAATATGATAGAACCGATAAACCATATCTTTATCAGGCCACTTTTATGTGTATCAGCAATTCTCGAATAAGGAACAAGCACACCTATTTTCCAGCCTAGTTTATCAACAGTATGGTGATAGACATACATCTTTTTTTTATCAGACATAATGGTTATCCAACCATCTTCACTTTTTTCTAAAGCTCTGCCAATTTTGCCTAATTCACCACTTAATGTTTTAATATCATTTGCTAGTTTTGATTTATCAGGATATGCAATTATCTTTCCTTCACTATCAATAATTATTATCGAACTAGAAGAATCTAATGTTAACTCTAAAGCATAATCTGTTATCTCTTCTAAAGTAATATCAAGACCTACAACGCCGATTAAATTTCCTTGAACATCATAGATCGGATGGGACATAGTCACAATATAATCATTTGTTGCTGCATCTATATAAGACGGTGTAAAAACCGTTTTGATTGATTGAGTAGCTAGCTTATACCAATCTCTTTTTCGTGGATCAAAATCCTTCGGAAGACCGCCAATCATTATTCGGTCTTCTTTTCTGTAGCAAATAAAAAAAGCATCATTTTCTTCAAAACCCACATAAACACCGGAAACAAATGGATCATTTATTAGAAGATTGCAGAGATCATCCTGAAGTTTATTAGCGCTAAGCCCTGATGAATTCAAACTATGGGCGATGTTTTCCACATAAAAAGTACGATATATAATCGTCTCGCGGATTTTTTTAACCATAGTAATCACTTGTTGATTGGCACGCTCCTCTAACCCATGAAGTACTGTAGCTTGTGCCTGCCTAATCATTTGTATGCCTATAATTAGGAGTAGCGAGATAGCTAATATCAAGCTGAATAAGGTAGGTGTCTTTTGTTTAGAAGTTTTCATAGCCTCCATCCTTACTCCTCCCAATACCTTTTTCTTTAATATCTTTCTCTATATCAATTTCTCACTAAACCATTGATTCTAAACATAAAAAACCAACTAATATGAAAGTGCTTATTTTCTTATACACACTTATGAATAAAAAAAGTGTAGCTAAAGATAAAGCTACACTTTAAAACAAAAAACCCGCTAACAATAACGCTGCGGGTAAATAGCAACATATGGTACCCTCAACGGGATTTGAACCCGTGCCTTTGCCGTGAAAGGGCAATGTCCTAGGCCACTAGACGATGAGGGCTTTATTGG
>DUTE01000009.1 GCA_012842235.1 Bacillota bacterium | reverse complement strand
TCTGAGCCGCTTATATACATATTAGCAGGATCAAGGATAACACCAATATTTTTTTCACCAATATCATCAATAAGTTTTATAGCACTTTCAGGGCTATCTGCTAGATCATTGTGGTGCAGTTCAAAATAGAGTTCTATAGGATAGACTATTTTAGCCGCTTCTCTAAGACCTAAAACTGCTCTTTGATACTCCTTTTCACTAGCTTTGAGGCTTCCTGGGCCTCCTGGATAAACTCTTATTCCCATAGCTCCAATCGCCTTTGCCAAAGCTGTGTACTGCTTGAGCTCTGTAAGTATTGTATCTTTATCTTTAGTTGTGAAGCCACCTGTATAAGCACCAATACCGATCACTTCTAACCCCTCTAAAAGCCTTTTTGCTTCATCTAAAGATGCATCTGGTGGTAGATGTCGGCCATTTATCTCGATACGACCTATCTCTCTTGCAGCTTCTACTGCCTCTTTTGCTGAGAAATCCTTTAAAACAAGTGTATTTAAAGCTATTTTCACAGAGATTCCTCCCTAATCAAGATCGTCAAAAAGGCTTCCACTTTGGCTATCTTGGATTTCACCTGTAAAAAGACTAGACTCTAAAAAGCGATCATAATCGGTCCAACCAGAGGTAACGCCCTCTAAAACAGTTGCGACTCTTGTGAGTTTAGAAGAGGTGTAATCTGCTAAAAACACAGCATAGGCCTCAGGGGTCTGAGGTACAACTGGGGAGCCCCACTCTTTTTTACCGTGATGAGAAAGAATAATGTGTTTTATCTGTGCTCTCTCAATTGGCGGTAATTCTTCAAGATAAGGAAGAAGCATCTCTAAGCCAAGTTGCATATGGCCATTTAGACGCCCTTCGTCTGTAAGGGTAAATGCTGCCCCTGTAAAAGAATACTCTTTTAGCTTACCTATATCATGTAAAAGTGCCCCTACTGTTACAAGACTTAGAGACAGTTTATAGGATTTTGCTAAAAACTGACACTGTTCAGCAACCTCTATACTATGCTGGGCTAACCCGCCAAGCCAATTATGGTGTATTGATGTTGCAGCAGGCCATAAAAGGAAGTCCTTTCTAATTGATTCATTATTAAAAACCCGTCGTAAAAATGATAGCCCTGGACTTTTAGGAAGGGTTTCAATAATACCATCTAATCTTTTCTCCAATTGTTCTTTACTATAAGGGCCTTCAGGAATAAAGTCTCTAGCATCTACCTCATCTGGACTTACAGGTTGTGCTTCTTCAACATTTATCTGCAATGCACCTTTAAATTCTACAACAGAACCTCTTACTCTTACAGGATAGTCATTCCGCAGAATATCATTAAGCGAAAAGACCCCTTGCCAAACTCGTCCTGCAACTTCACCTGTGGCATCTTTTAAGGTGAACTTAAGGTAGTACTCATTAGGTTTGTTATTAAAAGGTACCATCTGTTTATACATAACTACAAAAACATCATCTATTTTTTGACCTACCTCGAGATCTTTAATATATGTCTTAATTTGAGATAACCGCCTTTCTTTAGCTAGGATGTCCCTAACATTCCATTATTCTAATATGACATATAAAACCCTTTT
>DUTE01000149.1 GCA_012842235.1 Bacillota bacterium | reverse complement strand
TTGTTATTACTACCTGCACTACAAGCCACCTCCCAGATGATTCTTGCAGTATTACGGTAGCAACCTTTTTGTCCAAGCATAGGTCTTATCTCTTTCAATTTAGAAGCAATCTCTTGATTAGGGTTAGAGTCAATCAATAGTGGTCGAAGATTGTCAACCATATTTTGTACGGTGAAATCATCTTGAATCAGTTCCGGAACTATTTTTTTGTTTAAAATCACATTAGGGAGTGTAAAATAGTCTACCTTCACAATTGCTTGTACTAACATAAAACTAAGTTTTGAAAGCTTATAGACATTGACCATTGGCCGAGCCAATAGAGCCGCCTCTAAAGTGACTGTTCCGCCAGTACAAAGGCAAACTGTTGCGGCAGCTATGACCATATGAGTTTGTCCTTCAATAATATTTATCTCAAGATTACTTTCTTTGGCCATATCTTCAAGAACTTTACGCTCGATTGTTGGTGCTTTTGGTAAGATAACTTGAAGCTTAGGTATCTCCTGTTTTAGGATTTGGCAAGCTTCAAGCATAAGCTGAAAATGCGTTTTAATTTCTTGCATTCTTGAGCCTGGAATAACTGCTAAAACTGGCTGTTTATCATTGAGTTTTAAATTATTGCAAGCTTTTGCCCTATCTATCTCCTCAGGTATCTCTTCAAGCAAAGGATGCCCTACCATAACTACATCTGCCCCGGCTTTTTGATAAACATCGATCTCCATTGGTAAAATAGCCGCTACTTTATTAACTGTGTTGGCAACCTTTTTTGCTCTGTTTTCTCCCCAAGCCCAGGCTGAAGGTGGAATAAAGTAAACGCAAGGAATGTCCAAGCGTTTAGCGATCTTTGCTAAGCGCATATTAAACCCAGGAAAGTCGATCAACACTAGGCAATTGGGACGCCTTTGAATTAAATATTGTTCTAGACGTTTTAGCCACTTTTTATAAAACCCTAAAAGTTTTACAACTTCAGTAAAACCAATTGGACTTAAATTTGTCGGATCAAAAATAAGCTCCATACCTTCTTGGGCCATTAGTTTACCGCCCCAACCAAAAAATTCTATTTCTCCACCAATCTCTTTTAGAGCTTTGATTAAACCCGAACCATAGTAATCACCGGAGGCTTCACCTGCAACAAGCATGATTTTCAATCTCTTAACCCTCCTAGAGTGTTAAAGTGCTAGGATAATAGAGTATTGGCGTTAAATAATCTATTTTTCTAAATAGCCATATATAGATAAACCGTTTTCTCTTGCTAATTGAAATGCTTCATCTTTTTCTAAAAGGATTGTTTTTTCCGCTTCTAAGGCAAGAACTTTTATGCCTGCATCGATAGCTGTTTTAACTGTCTCTGCACCTATAGTTGCCACATCTACACGCCAATCTTGGTTTGTTCTACTTACCTTTACGGCTACCGCTCCTTCTTGAGCGAGTTTACCACCTCGTAGAAGTGTTTCATTTGTTCCGTCAATTGCTTCTACAGCAAAAACCGTTTTTTTCTTGACGACCACAGTTTGGCCTATATCCAGATCGGCAATGATTTTTGCCATTTTAAAACCGTAGGCGATATCTTCTAGCTCTTCTTTTGTTGGCTGACCTACAAGTGCCCCTGAAGTAGCCACTAAACCCTCTAAGAATTTAGCCTGAGAAGAAACGGTTATACCATTTTCTTCAAAGTGCTCAATTAAAGCACTAAGAATCTCTTCATTTTGAAAGTTAGATACATTAGCAAAGATCTTTGCCCAAGCTTTATCAGGGATTATCTGCAAAAAATCAGTTTTAGGAAATTTACCCGCAAAAACAATCTCCCCTATACCCTTGTTGTAGATAAATTGGGTCAATTCGGCTAAATTACCTAACTCGAAGACTCTAATTTCTTCCTCTAAACTACTAAACTGAGGTGACCTTAGTTTTTCCTGGGAACTACACATAATAACTGGCTCGAGGCCTTTTTCTCTCATGCTTTGGGCAACCAATACAGGCATCATACCACCGCCAGCAATTATACCTGCCCGTTTATTCATCAGCTTCGTTCCTCTCTTCATACTTTCTTGCAGAGCAGATTCCTCTGCCTACATCCTGTAGAAATCTTAAAAATTGATCTATCTCAGGATAACCTTGAAGATTCTTTGCTATTTCATCAATAGCTTGAGATACTGTTTTTCCTTGCCTATAAAGAATTTTATAGGCCTTTTTTATCTCCGATCTTACCTCTTGGGAAAGACCTCTACGTCTTAAGCCTATAAAGTTAACACCAGCAACTTTTGCAGGCGCTCCATCTACCAGTAAAAATGGTGGTACATTTTGAGTTACTTTAGACATACCACCTATCATAGTCATAGAACCAATACGACAAAACTGATGAACGCCAGACATACCACCTATAACTGCCATGTCTTCCACTATTACATGCCCTGCAAGTCCTGAACCATGGGATATAATTACGTCATTTCCTACTTGGCAATCATGGGCAATATGCACAAGGCTCATTATGAGAGTGTTATTACCGATAGATGTATATCCACTTCCTGTTACTGTACCTCTTTCTATAGAGGCCATCTCTCTAATTTGTGTGTTTTCTCCAATAATTACAGTGGTTTTCTCCCCATTATATTTTAAGTCTTGTGGTTGCATACCAATAATAACCCCATCATAAATATGGCTATTTTTACCGATTTTACTTCCACTGTGTATAGTGCACCTAGCACCTATAAAAACATTATCACCAATCTCTACGTCTTTTTCGATAATTGTAAATGGACCTATTTCTACATTTTTACCAATACGAGCTTGACTGTCTATAATAGCTTTTGAATTAATTTTCGACATACTAAACCCTACTTTCCTAACGCAAATAACAGTTGTGCTTCGGCAACAATTTCATTGTCCACTGTAGCCGTCCCCACTACCTTGGCTATGTTACCTCTTTTTTGGCTTATTCTTA
>DUTE01000148.1 GCA_012842235.1 Bacillota bacterium | reverse complement strand
TAACTAAAAGGCGGCTAGGCTTTGTTTTGTCCTTTAGCTATCTTTTCAGCCTCTTTAGCCAATTTCTCAGCTTCTTTTAACTGCTTTTCTTCTTGTTTTTGCAGTTCTTTTTCCAACTTCTCAGCAGCCTTTAGTTCTTTTTTTTCTGCTTTATTATTTTTGTAGTGTCCTAAAGCAAGTCCTGGATTTTGCTTTTCACCATTGAATACATTGCCTGTTTCAAGTTCTCTTGCAAGCTCTTCTGAGAAATCCCTATCTTCTTGTTTGGCTAAAATTCTTAAGCGAAGCATTACCCTTGAGAGATTTTGGAATGAGTGTTGGTTCATGTGTTCTATAGGTTCATTTTCAATGAGACCACGAATATGTCCAAAGATCTCTTGGGAACTTTCTTCGTTTAGATCTTTACACTGTCTTAAAGCTAGTTCTAAGTGAGTTCTAATTTGCTCTATTTCTTCCTCACTAAGGTTCTCGTTTTTTACCTCTATTTCAGCTAGCCACTCTTCAATAAGTTCTTCAAGTTCTGGTGATAGCTGTTCATCTTCGTTTTCAATTTCTTCTAATTCTTCTTCAAGTATCTCCTCTAGCTCTGTTTCATCAATTGCTATAACGTCATCTGCTAATATAGGTACAGACACTAGGAGTAGCCCTACCAACATAAAAACAAACAATCGATAAGACTTATTCATAACATCTCCTCCTTAAACTTAAGTTTATAATTCCCAGCACTTTGCAGCAAAGGTTAAAAGAGCTAGGGAATGACAGAAAAGGGAAAGTAAGACAAGCTATATCGATATTATCTTCGAATAACTCAGTTTGAGGTACAAACAGGGGAATCGACCAAAGAGCCTGCTTAACAGGGGGTACTGTTATATAAAGGCTTAGAAAATGAGTCTAAAGACCAAGTGATAGGAAGATAAGGTACAGTAGTGTTTTCAAGCGAGAAGGACTAGAAAAAGCATTAAGAAAACTTTAACTTTTCGTTTGTACTATTAACAAAAAAGAAAGTCTGTGTTTACGATATGCGGTCAAATATAAAACTTAATTAGCAGGTCTTGTGCTTGAACTTCTAATATATCGAGACTTAGTGGCATCCGAGTTAAAACAAAAATCGTTAACTAGCTTAAGGCGTCGTTTAAGTGAATCTTCTAAATACCTTCTATGATTATAATAGCTTGCTAATAGATTTGTTCCCCTATACGAGAAGAATTAGCTAATCTTCTAGTTTTGCGGCTATCTCTAGAGAGAAGGAAGAAAGATAATTTAGGATCATCTAGGATTTTAAAACCAGCTAGTTCTTGAAAGGATCTCTAAAGAAAAGGATATGTAAAAAGTACCAGTTAATGCTTTTAGTCGCAACTATCGTCTAATCTTGTTATCTTAGAAAAAAGAGATACTCTATTTTACAAAAAAGCACTAATGCGTTTTAGAAACAGACGTACTAATATCCTAATATCGATTATCGATTTATTTGTTTGGTAATGAAAAACAGCAATAAGTAGTTTGCTTAGACTAAAGAACAGGTGGAAGACATTAGCAAGAAAAATTCTTGACTATATTTGAAACTTACCTAAATGCAATTTATGCTATTGCTTAATATTTATCTTGTACAGAGTATGTAATGAATAACCGAAGACGGAAGACGGTTGCTTACCTCTGCTACAAACGGTCTTTTTGAGAACTAATTAAACTTACAATTGCAATTTTCGCAAAGCTATTTCTCAAAAAGGGTAAAAAAAATCTCTCGATTTGCGAGAGGTTTGTCCGAGTTGCAGCTGAAATGTGTTTTGTCCCGAAACACATTTCAAATAGCACTACTCTTTTTGTTATTCGTCTTTATAGGTTCTTTAGTTTTGGTGTAGCTCTATGATCTTTGTATCGATGTTTTGCATACCATTGTCAGAGATTTTGAAAATCTCCGCAAGTTCTAGAGCTAGCTGATTATAGTTCTCATTTTTTAAGAGATATTGTGCTCTGTCAGCAACATCTCTAATGTTATTGAGAACTAACCAAATATTGCTTAGGTTGTTTACTTCGTTCAATACTATCACCTCCTTAATAATACCAATAACTTATAATATAGCACTTTACATGTTGTGTCAAGGTCTTTTTTACAGAACTTCTTGTTCTGGCTGAGAAATACCGGCATATATTCCAGAGATCAAGCATTTTT
>DUTE01000147.1 GCA_012842235.1 Bacillota bacterium | reverse complement strand
TTTATTTCCTATGCTGCCGTAAAGCTGTTCTCTGGTAAAGGAAAAGAAGTTCACCCATTGGTATATATTTTATCGGTTCTGTTTATACTTAAATTCGCTTTTCTATAAGAAAACAAAGGCCCCTAAATGGGGCCTTTGTTTTTGCAGGAAAATAGCCCCTTGAGAACGTATTTGTTACATATGACTAATAAATTCATCTTAGTTGGACTTACTATCAAATATGTATATTTCAGGAGGAAGTAATTTGTGAAAGTGCGATTGTTTGTAATAGTTTGTCTATTGCTTATCCCCTATAGCGTTTCAGCAATATCCCAAAATTGGGTTGATAAGTTGACAGATTATCAAGAAATTAATAACGATAATGTTTTTCTCTACTATAACACGGCGAAACCTCAGATATACACTGATCTAGCCCTTGATTTAGACAAAAAGATTATTCTTAATGACAATATGAAGGTAGATTTGTTGACAGATTATACGGTGAACGATTTGCTAGACTGCTTTTCTTTCCTTATTGAGAAGACTGCTGATGTTCTTGCACTTAAAATCCCCGAGACTCATATTTATCTATATCCAAACAAAAACGAACTATTTCGAGTAACCTCTTATTCAAAAAGTTTTTATGTAGTTATGGGACAAGAAGTGCATCTGACCCCTGATGGTGTCCACAAGATTATTGAGTTTATTTTGGCTTACAACTATCCTTCTATGGAAAGAAAGTTACTTGAGTCATTAGCAAAGTATTTTGTACCAAGTTTTAATGGAGTCCATCAAAGGGCTCAGTATTGGCTTAACTTTCAAGAACTACCTCCTCTTAGCACAGTGGCAGTTAAATCAAGTGCTGCATTAACAGAAAAAGATTGGGATGCTTTAGTGTCTTTTATGGGGTATGTAGTTGAAAATTATCCGAAAATTAGTTGGTCTAAGGTTAGGTCAATATCTGATATAGCTAGTATCTTAGGTATGAGTTTCAGTAATATGGAATCAAATTGGTTTAAATATTTACAAAACACATTTTACTTGAAACTTGCAAGAAATGAAGAGGCACTATCAGGAACAGAGGCTCAAGGAGCTGTTCTAGTAGAAAATCCTAGCACAACTATAACCAATGTTTATTTAGAGATTTACACAACACCTCTTAAATCCCCAGAGATAACTTTGATAGACTACAGAAACTATTACTTGTTTAACAAGCAAGATAGCAATTTAATCCGCTTTAAGGTCGACATTCCTTTCTTTGGTGCAGAAGAGATATGGGTTATAGCTAAGATGACGTACCTAGACTCTACAGGGAAAAAAGGCATGAGTCTACTGAGCTTACCCATTAAGGTTATTGGATTATAAAATAAGGTCCCCGGGTAACCGGGGACAATTTAAAAGCCTTAGACTTTGCTGATTTAGTGTTTTACAATATTAAAGAACAGGAGGGGTTATAGTTGAGTACTTTAGAAAAGCTAAAGGACGATCAGATAGATTTTTTGTTTGAAGCAATTTTATCATTAAAAAACAAAGATGAGTGTTACAGATTTTTTGAAGATATCATGACAATTGCTGAAATAAAAGCCATGGCACAAAGGCTTGCTGTTGCAAGAATGCTAGAAAAGGGAGAAACCTATACCGAGATAAGCGAACAAACTGGTGCATCTACAGCTACAATAAGCCGAGTCAAACGCTGTTTAGTTTATGGAGCAGACGGCTATAAGCTTGTATTAGAGAGGTTAAAAGAGGAGGGCTTATTCTGATGCTCTTTGAAATACCCGAAGGAACCAAAGATTTTTTGCCAGGAGAGGCGAAATGGAAAAAAGAGATTGAAGATGTAGTAGCTAAGGAACTAAAGTCTTGGGGTTATCGACAGGTAATTACTCCATCTTATGAATATCTCACTACCTTATCCCAAGGTGCCAAGAGTAGTTCTGATTTTTTTAGCTTTTTTAGTGAAAATGGTGAATCTATTGCTCTAAGAAATGATTTTACAACCCCTATAGCAAGGCTCTCTGGAATAGCCCTCGCCGATGAAATAAGGCCTTTAAGGTTGTACTATGTAGGAAATCTTTTTCGCTTGAAACGTAAAGAAAAGAGCCGTGAATTTTGGCAGGCTGGTGCTGAGCTTATAGGAGATTTGTCTGTTAAAGCAGATGCTGAAATATTAGCTTTAGCAATGTCTTTATTAGATGAACTAGGTATAAGAAACTGGGGGCTAGATATTGGCCACAGAGGGATCTTAAGTGGAATTTTAGAGGATTCAAACCTAAATTCTAAAGCAAAAGTTAAAGCAGAGGCATTGCTTTTGAAAAAAGACTATGTAGGTTTAAAAGAGTTAGTGGAAAAGGAAAAATCCGGCTATGATCTTTTACTTTTACCTTCACTTAGGGGCAAAGAAGATATTATAAACACAGCTTATAAAAGACTGACTTCAAAAAAAGCTAAGGAAGCGTTAAGGGATATAGAAAATATCTTAGAGGCCCTAAAACCTTATGGGTGTACGCAGATTAACATTGACCTTGCAATGGTGAAAGATCTTTCGTATTACACGGGCATGTTTTTCGAATGTTTTGTACCTGGTCTTGCTGGTGCTA
>DUTE01000008.1 GCA_012842235.1 Bacillota bacterium | reverse complement strand
GAAAAATAATTCAGCCTCGATGCCTCGGTTCGTGAGTAAACTCACGAACCTTTTTTATTAGTCTTTAATTTTAAACTTCCCCAAAGGAATTAACCTCTAGGTAGTTGAATAACCCTTTGTAAGAGTTATATAACACAGCTATCTCTTCGAGGTTGAATCTCTAATAACTAATTCAACTGGTATTATCTCCGATTGCTTACTTTTGTGTTTTGACATTAAAATAGATATAGCCTTTTTTGCCATTTCAGGAAATGGTTGTCTGATCGTTGTTAGAGGTGGTTGCAGATAGATAGCTGCAGGAGAATCGTCAAAGCCAATTAAAGACATATCATCAGGGATAGAATAATTGTAGGAATTTAATGCTGTACTTACCGCTAGGGCTAGCTCAAAACCGGCTGCAAATATTGCCGTAGGCCTTTTACCTTTGCTTTGCATGGACTTAATGGCGTCTTTGACTAAGCGAATACACTCGGTGTCTATTCCGTCGATATTCCAGAACATCTCTTCATCTACAGTAAGGCCTAACTCCTTCATCTTGTCTTTGGCACCGTTAATTCGATCTTTAGTATTTGCTGTTTCAGGCCAGGAGTAAAATACAGCTATATCTCTATGCCCTAGATCATGCAGATGCCCTATTGCCATTTTAGCTCCACCATAGTTATCTGTATCAACGTAGGGAACACCCATATCATCCCAATGAGCACTGAGTGCTACAATTGGTAGTCCTGATTCACCAATCCTTCTAATGCTATCCTGCCAACTTTCAAGAGGATTTACCAAAACAAAACACTCGCGATTTCGATCAGCTTTTTGAACATATTCTTCTAACTCATAGGGATACATTGCTGTTAAAAAAGAAAATTCACAGTCATGAAGATAGCCGGCCTCCATGAGGCTTCTTAACATTGGCCCCATAAAGATATCTTTAGATAGATACTCAACAGTAAGATAAGTAGCTTCACTTTTTCTACTATAACCTGCATCTCTAAACTTTTTTGCTTTAGAGCTTAGTATCTGTTCTTCTTCTCTGCCTATAGAACCAAAAAGAACTATGTTTACCCGTGGGGCTACTTTTTTTACAGGATCTGTAGAGACTACAAATGTGCCAACACCCATTTCCCGTTCTAAATAACCTTCTTTTACTAATTCCTGGATTGCTCGATTTGCCGTCATCTGACTAACATTAAGCATCTCAGCAATTTTACGTTCTCCAAGCAATTTATCCCCAACATTTAAATGCCCATTTTTAATCTGGTGGAGAATATGCTCTTTTACCTTGATATATCTAAGTTTTTCTTTACTTCCTGCCATATTATCGCTCCTTCAAATTAATCTCGAGCATGTTTTGCATTTTTCTTGTATTTAACCACTAAGTTGTTTTACATCTGTAAACTACTGAACTATTAGTTTAAGTATATAAAATTTACGTTAAAGTTCAAGGGTATTAATTTTTCCTTCCATATGACGTTTGGTTAAGAATACTTGACTACACAAGGCTTCTGTCAAGTAAAAATAGAGATAAGTTATGTTAAAAAAAAGACAAAAGGAGAATTACGATGAAAAAACAACTGTTAATACTTTTAGTCTGTCTGCTTTTAGTTGTAAGTGTGACGGCTAAACAAACAGCCCTTAATATCTGGGCTGCTTGGGCACTTGAATGGTGTGCTATATATCAAGAAATAACAGACAAGTATTTTACTCCTGAAACTGGAATCGAAGTAAAAATAGATGCCCTTCCTTGGGATGGGTTTGAACAAAAATTTTTACTTGCTGCTGCAACCGGTGATGTACCTGATGTTGGGTTAACTGGAGGCCTTGGCCCTGCTGATCTTGGTGTTCGTGGTGCTGTTGTCAACTTACAAGCAAGATTTGGTAAAGAAGTAGATGATCTTACCAAGCAATTTTTCCCTGGGCTGATGCGCTCGCTCACCTTTTATGATGCAGTTTTTGGCATGCCTATGATCTATGGTAGCTATAATCTTTTTTATCGGACAGACATTCTTAATGAACTTGGCATTACCATACCCCAAACCTGGGATGATGTTCGCGGTATTATCCCGAAATTACAAGCTCAAAAGAGAAATTTTTCCATGGCCTATGGTCACAAAAGTGTTGCTGACTACTCGATGTTTCTCTTTCAAAGAAATGGAGACTGGTATACTGCCGATCTAAAAAAATCAGCAATAGCTACCCCAGAGGGAATACAGGCATTTCAAGAATATGTTGAATTGTACACTAAATATGGTATTCCTAAGGATATTCAGCCTGCTTTTATGACTTTTAAGACTGGCGATATCCCCATCCAAATTGGGCCCACTTTCGACTATGCTAACCTGCAGGTTGCAGCCCCTGAACTAAGAGGAAAATGGGAAATGAGCATGGTCCCTGGAACCCCCAATCAATCAGGAGAACTTAACCGCTCAGCCTACATTGGTACTATGGGTATTATGATCTTTGAAAAAAGTAAAAATGTCCCAGAGGCTTGGGAATGGGTAAAATGGTTTATGAGCGAAGATGCACAATCTAAAGTTGCCAATCAAATTATGACAAAGATCCCAGGTGGTATCTTTCTTCCTGCTAACTACCGAGCACTTATGAATATCAACATTCCGGAAAACCATAAAACAGTCCTTGTAGACCAAGGAATGGTAGGTAAAGCACCTGCTTATGCCTTATCACCAGAAAGTGTTACGCAAAGATACCTTGAAAATGCACTTAGTTCGGCGATTTTGCTAAATGAAGACCCCCAAAAAGCTATACTTGGTGCAGCCAAAGAAATGGATAGCGAATTAGCACGCAAACAAGCTGAGTTTAAGAGGTTTATTAGCAAGTGGGTTCAATAATTACTCATAATATCTGTGAAACTTTTGGCGAGATAATCTTTATAAGGAGGGGTTCTAAATGGAGCAGAAAAAACTGCTGTTATTATTCTTTTGTCTCTGCTTCTATAGTGTTATGATTAGTGCATCTGAAGAGCTAAACCTTGTAAGACCTACAAGAAGACTCCTACCGCTGCCACAAAAAACCGAAACACTTAGTGAAACCTATTTCTTTTTTGACAACTTTTCGTTAGTAACTTTAGGCGACATTGATGATAAAGGGTTAGAAATGTTCTTTAAGGAGTTTGGACCTTTTAGCATAGGTAAAGATCACCAAAAAAAGTTAATTATTGCTACTATAGATAGCTTAGATGCTTACCCAGATCTTTTAGAGTTAGAACAAAATGTCCCTGCAGATAAAGAAGGCTATTTTCTAGAAGTTACTAACGACAAAATTACTATTATCGGCAGAG
>DUTE01000146.1 GCA_012842235.1 Bacillota bacterium | reverse complement strand
TTTTGCAACTGGTTCCATTTCGTCTAGAGATATCTACAAAGCGTTATACAGCAATTTGGAGTACCATATAGATGAAGTTAGTGCTGAAAAAGACGAAGCAATTGTCAAAGTATCGCTTGAGAACATCGATATTCTGGCTATTTCAGGTGAGGTTTTTGGCGAAATCCTTGGCCTTAGTATAAGTCAAGCTTTTAGCGGGGCTGAACTTGAGGAAGGTTATTTGGATAAATTAATAATCGAACGTTTAACTGCAAAGGATGTTCCGCGAAAAACAACTACAGTATATCTCAAACTTTTAAGGAGTAAAGACGGGTGGCTAATTGAACCAGATTACGAATTTGCCAAGGTACTTGTAGGCGATTTAGCAGTAGTAGCTGAGATAATTGATGCTTTTTAATCGAAGTTACTATGGAAGATGCAGTTTTTTCTCATTTACTATTGGGCAGAGATTTTCTATTTTGAACCCATCAAACGGTTAATGGGATTAAGTATACTTCCGTTTCTTGTTAAGAACCAAGAAAGTTGCAACAAGTGTAATAAACTAGTTGTTTTTTTGCTAACAACAACGAGAGGAGATAACCATGTCTTTTAAGTTTATTCACAGTGCAGACATCCACCTCGATAGTCCATTAAGAGGGCTTGAACGCTATGAAGGAGCACCGGTAGAATATGCTCGGGCAGCCTCAAGAGAAGCATTTGTCAATCTAGTTAACCTTTGCTTGCAAGAGGAAGTTGGTTTTGTTTTAATCGTAGGCGATCTTTATGATGGTGATTGGCGCGATTATAATACAGGTTTATTTTTCACGTCGCAAGTAAGTAGATTGAATGACGCTGGCATAAAAGTCATTTTTGTACGGGGAAATCATGATGCGGCAAGCCAAATCACAAAAAGCCTTCGCATGCCTGAGAATGTTATCGAGTTGTCGACTGAAAGGCCTGAAACAATAATATTCGATGAATTAGGTGTAGCAATTCATGGTCAAGGGTTTGCCACACGTAATGTTACTGAAGATCTTACCTTAAAATATCCACAGCCAATAAGAGACCTTTTTAACATTGGTCTATTGCATACATCAGTAGATGGTAGACAAGGCCATGATCCTTATGCACCTTGCAATTTAAAAGACCTGATCGCTAAGGGTTATGATTATTGGGCTTTAGGCCATGTTCATACCCGTGAAATACTCCATGACAAAGGACCGTGGGTTGTTTTTCCAGGGAATGTCCAGGGACGTAATGTTAGAGAAACAGGTCCTAAAGGATGTACTCTAGTTATGGTTAGCGATGGTAAAGTAGAGCGTTTAGAACATAGAGATCTCGATGTTTTGCGCTGGAGTATCTGTGATATTGATGCCTCTAAATTGACTAACCTAGATGATATTGTCGATACTGCTATAACTATGGCAAGTGATGATATCGATCGCTCAAATGGTAGGCTACTTGCAATTAGATTTCAAATACATGGTGCAACAGAAGCAAACCAAGCTCTAAGAAACAACCAAGTAGAGTTGGCTAACAATCTTCGGTCGGAGCTAAACAGTACAAGCTCTGGTGAAGTGTGGGTTGAAAAAGTACAGATACGTACAAGAAATAAAGCAAGTTTAAGTAGTATTACTACTAAATATGACCCTGTTTCTTATCTTTTGCAGTATCTAGGTAACTTAAATAGCAATAATGAGCTAAAGGAAACTTTAGAAGAAGAAATAACTGACTTAAAAAGAGTTGTTCCAGTAGAGTTGTTCGCAACCGATAGCATGTTGAACTTTGATGATGAAAACAATCTTCAAGAACTCTTTGATGAAGTAGAACAGCTTGTTATAAAT
>DUTE01000145.1 GCA_012842235.1 Bacillota bacterium | reverse complement strand
TTAGGCCAAGAAGACGATGGCCTTTGGGATTATTTATAAATGGCTTGTGTTAGAAAATAATTTAGGTAGAATAAATGGCCTTGCATAAGTGCAAGGCCATTTACTATTAGCTGTTGACAGTTACAGGTAAAATGCCAGGAGCTTTAACTTTTCCAGTTAAGACCTCCCAAGCAGCATGCAAAGAAGCTTCTCTATAACTATATGTGGCGATGTAGCCATCAACTAAATCATCTAAAGCAGAGAACTCATAAGGAGTTCTAAGACCTACAGCAAAAACAGGACCTTTTTTCCTTAGAGCTTTAATTATTTCTAGCTGTTTAGGAAACCGGTGAGCATCCATAGTAGTTACCACAAAGATATCACCATCTAAAGTAGCAATCTGTTCATTAAATGAGTTATTAGTGTCTAAAAAAGGTAAGACCAAATGGTTATAGATTTCATCTTTTGCAGCATAACCTAGTGTCTTAGGGCTTAATGTTACATCTTCAGCAATTGTGGTTGCTTGAGCTTGAAGATCAACAATTGATACTCTACCAGAAAGTGGTAAGAGGTTAGAACCCTTAAGAATAGTAATAGCACTTCGAGAAATAGTCTTTGCAGTATTTATACTTTCGGGAGCACATAGTTTAATAGAATCACAATTTTGCCAATCTTGATCTAAAATACCAAACTCCATTTTAGTTTTGAGTATTCTAGCGACAGACTGATCTATACGTTCTTCAGTTAGTCGGCCACTTTTAACAGCGTTAAGAAGTGCTTGATAAGCTTCAAGCTGTAGTGAAGGCGTATGGCTAATTAAAACCATGTCAGATCCGGCTTCAATGGTTTTTATAGCTCCCTCTACAGTTCCAATAGTGTCACTTATGGCTTTCATCTCCATGCAGTCTGTAAGGATTAGACCATCAAAATTCAACTGTTCACGCAATAGACCAGTCAGGACATTTTTTGATAGTGTAGCAGGGGTTGAAATATCAGGCTCAAAGGCTGGAAAAACTACGTGGGCAGTCATGATCGCTCTTAGACCTTTTTCAGCTGCACTCTTGAAAGGTACTAACTCGACTTCGTTTAGGCGTTTTTGCTCATGGTTAACAACAGGAAGACTATAGTGAGAATCCTGATCAGTATCGCCATGGCCAGGAAAATGTTTACCAGTAGCTATTACTTTTGCATCTTGTAGTCCAAGAGCCATAGCAGATCCTAGCTCAGCTACTAGCTCTGCTTCTTCACCAAAAGACCTTAAGCCAATAACCGGGTTTTGGGGATTGTTATTGACATCTAGCACAGGTGCAAGGTTCATATTAACTCCCATAACGTAGAGTTCTTCACCGGTTATTCTTCCTGCTTGGTAGGCAAGAGCAGCTGATCTTGTAGCACCAAGTGCCATGTTTCCTGGAAAAACAGTTACACCATCAACGATTCGCATTACAGCTCCGCCTTCTTGGTCGATAGAGATAAATGGAGCAAATTTCGAGATCTTTTGGAGTTTGAGACTTAGATCTTTGACCTGGTTTGGATTTTTAATATTGCGACTGAAATAGATTATTCCTCCAGGTTTAATCTTTTGTAGATGACAAATGGTCTCCTCGCTTAGTGACGGCGAAGGAATACCGATGTGAAGTAGCTGACCGATTTTTTCTTCTAAAGACATAGAATTAAGAAAATCCATAAACTTGGACAAGATTGATACCCCCCTTGTGTTACAACAGATCTACCTGAGACTTGCTGTAAGCTAAAAGCCCTCCCTTTTTAATAATTTCAATCTGGCGCATAGAAAGTGTAGCTTGAAGTTTTATTTCTTTCTCTGTTTCTACTATTTTAGCAGTAACTTCTTTAGAATTTAAGGCCTGCTTGAGGTTGGTAAATATTAATGTAGTCTCTTCGCTGATAAGGTCATAGTCATTAGGATTAACGAATTCCAAAGGCAGAATGCCAAAGTTAACTAAATTGGCTTTGTGAATTCGAGCAAAAGATTTAGCAATGACTATTTTTACCCCTAGATACATAGGAGCTAAAGCTGCATGTTCGCGGCTTGAACCTTGCCCGTAATTGTTTCCGGCAATAATAACACTTTGTTTTAATTCTTTTGCTCTTTGAGCAAAGAGTGGATCTAATGAATGGAAGACATATTCACTAATGGCTGGGATATTAGATCTTAAGGGAAGTATTCTTGCTCCAGCAGGCATAATATGGTCGGTGGTGATATTGTCGCCGACTTTAATACTTACAGGTAGACTAATGTCGTTTTCTAGTGGTTTTCCTAACGGTACTGGTTTAATATTTGGTCCACGAATGACCTCAATATCATTTACTTCACCACTAGGAGGAATAATCATGCGATCATCGATCAAATATTTTGCAGGTAAGCTAATAGGAATATAATCACCTAATGTTCGAGGATCGGTAAGTTGTCCGGTAAGAGCTGTAGCAGCAGCTACTTCAGGGCTTACAAGGTATACAGAGGCATCTTTAGTACCACAGCGTCCTTCGAAGTTGCGGTTAAAAGTTCTGACTGATATAGCACCACTTTTTGGAGCTTGCCCCATACCAATGCAAGGGCCACAGGCGGATTCGAGAATACGTGCGCCTGAGGAAATGAGTTCCGCTAAAGAGCCATCACGGGCTAACATTGCTAGAACCTGTTTTGATCCACAAGAGATAACTAAACTCACATTAGGATGTATAGTTTTTCCCTTTAGTATTTCAGCAACACGCTTCATATCGGTGTAAGAAGAGTTAGTACAACTACCAATGGCAACTTGGTCAACTTTGATATGAAGATCCTTAACTTTTTTCACATTATCTGGTGAGTGAGGACACGCAGCAAGGGGTTCTAATAGTCCAAGATCGATCTCGATTATTTCATCGTATTTGGCATCTTTATCTGCTTGAAGGGGTAGATAATCCTCTTCTCTTCCTTGTGCTTTTAGAAATAGTCGGGTCTGTTCATCTGAGGGGAAGATCGAGGTTGTGGCACCTAGTTCAGCGCCCATATTAGTTATAGTGGCCCTATCAGGAACAGATAAAGTTGCTACACCTTCGCCACCATATTCAATGATTTTATTCACTCCACCCTTAACAGTAAGAATAGAAAGGAGGTGAAGTATAACATCTTTTGCTGAGACCCATGGTTTTAGAGAATTTTTTAGTTCAACACGTACAACTTTTGGCATAGGGAGGTAAAAAGGTTGGCCAGCCATGGCAACAGCTACATCTAGGCCTCCTGCACCAATAGCAAGCATACCTATTCCTCCATTAGTAGGTGTGTGGCTATCTGAGCCTAGTAGTGTTTTACCAGGCTTGCCAAACCTTTCTAAATGAACCTGATGGCAAATGCCATTTCCGGGTCTACTAAAATAGATACCATGTTTTGCTGCAACAGTTTGTAAAAATATATGATCATCAGCATTACGATAGTCTGTTTGTAGAGTATTATGGTCTATATAACTAACAGATAGTTCAGTTTTGACAGTAGGTATACCCATAGCTTCAAACTGCAAATAAGCCATGGTACCGGTGGCATCTTGAGTAAGTGTCTGGTCGATTTTAATACCAATTTCTTCTCCAGTGACCATATTTCCGGAGATGAGATGTGATTTGATTATTTTTTGTGTCAAATTTAGTCCCATTGTGGTACCTCCTAAAAAAGCAAGTTTGTTTCATTTTATCGAAGTACAAGTAAACTTCCTACCCCCAAAAAGTGTATACTTATATATATGAAGAAATTATTGTCTAGGGATGTGAGAGTTAAGATGGAAATTGCTTTGTTTGAACCAGAGATTCCTCAAAATACAGGTAATATTGTTCGTTTGACTGTAGCAACGGGGGTAGAATTAAATCTTGTAGGTGCTCTAGGCTATCATTTAAGCGATAAATTAGTTAAGCGTGCAGGGATGGATTATATAGATCTAGCTTCTATTAAACGTACTATGACACTTGAAGAACTATATAAAAATAAGAAAAGTGGGCGTATTTGGTTAGCTACGACCAAAGGCGCCCAACGATATACTGATGTGAACTATAGTATAGAT
>DUTE01000144.1 GCA_012842235.1 Bacillota bacterium | reverse complement strand
GAGCTTTGTCTAAAAAGCCTTTAGTGGCAAAATAAATGCGGGCTTTTTCAGGAGAATCATAAAGGCGACGAGAGAAAGCTTCTGTAAATTCAGGAGTTGAAAGCCATTTCATAAACTCCCAAGCTGCATCTGCTTTTTTAGTCGAACTAACAACTGACCAAGATAGACCATTTGAGTTACAGCTATGATCTATACTACCGTCTTTTTGCTTAGTTCCAGGGATTTGTGCAACGGTCCATTTGCCTGCTATATGTGGAGCAGTGTTCTCAAAAACATAATAGTACCAAGCTTGTTTGATGCTAAGAGGTGTTTGGCCACTGGCGAAAGTGGTAATAATAGGATCTTCGACCAAAACACCGTGATCAGTATAGAGAGAACAGAAATCTTCAAATGCAGTTATACACTCTGGAGAGGCTAGGTTAGAAGCTTTTCGATCTGGAGTATAGATATCTGTACCTCTTTGGTAGACTAAAGCTAGATATTTGCTAGCAACAACTGTTCCTGCATCACCTGTATGGTCATAGTAGGTACCTAATCCTCTTGCTTTTAGTTTAGTACTTGTAAGTTTAAAATCGTCCCAGGTTACAGGGATCTCAAGGCCCATATCATCAAACATATCTGTTCTAACGTATGTCCACGGCCAGGCGATTTCACAAGGAAGACCAAAAGTAGCATTTCCATAGCTGAGTTGTCTTAAGTAATTCGGGTAGAGGCCATCTACAACATTCTCATAATCACTAAACTGTTGTAAATTCGCTAAAGCACCTCTAACACCCAACTCAACAACTTGATTTGTGTATAGTTCAACAACATCAGGAGCATCTCCACCTAAAAACGAAAGCAGAAGTTTGTTAAACATATCGGGGATAGGAACACTGAGAATTTCTACGTCAATACCAGTTTTAGCAACAAATCCTTCTTGAACTAATTCACGAAAGATAACACCAAAAGTACCATCATACCAGGTCCATACAGTTATTTTAGTAGCAAATGCACTACTTGCAAGGAGTGTAACAAGTAAGATAGTAACAAGAAAACGATTTCTCAAATATAACACCTCCGGTAACTTTTACTATATTATAGTTCTCATCAACTAGCCATATTCCTGCTTTTAAGAAAATAAATTTTGGGAGAACTAGGTTTTAGGAGAAATCTAGTGACAAAGATGTGAATAGCCTAATAAAGATAAAGCCTATCTTCTGTTTGTAAGAAAAAATGGCAGAAACGGAAGCTAAAGAGAATTAGTTTCGATGTTTTTTGTGATACAAGGAAAAATAAGCAGAGTTCAGAAGAGGATAGGTAAAGGGAGAAGGGGGGAATAGTTTGTGTTAAACAAAAGGACATGGGGTTTTCTATTTTTGCTAATATTGATTTTTACGCAAATGGTATTAATTCCAGCTGCAAAAGAGATCACTCTATGGACGTTTTATGGCGGTGTATTGGGACAGGTTTTTACAGAAATCATTAAAGAAGATTTTGTTGCTAAAACTGGTATTAATGTGATAATTAGGACTGTTCCAGAAGATGATTCTCACTTCAATAATTTTCTTTTGTCTTATATTGGTGGTAATGCTCCAGATGTAGTAGAACTTTATTCACACCACGCAGGTGAGCTTGGAATGCGTCAAACTCTTACTGACTTAAATAGTATCAAAGGTAGTGATGCTGTTTTTGCCAAAATGGCACCTGCTCTTTTGGAATCTGTCAAATATGGCCAAGGTATTTTTGCAGTACCCTCTGAGGTTAACTGGGGGCAAATGTATTACCGTAGTGATATCCTTAGTGACCTTGGGATTGAGTGTCCAAAGACATGGGGGGAGCTAGGTCAGGTAAATATCAAACTTAGGGCTAATGGTAAAAGTAGTTATTACGAGTTTCAAGGTGATAATGAAGACGCATACCTTTATTACCCGTTAGTTTGGCAAAGAGGTAGTGATATTTACAACGAAGAAAAGAATGCTTCAAATTTAGCATCAAGCGAAGCTGTTGCTGCTTTTATCGAGTTTACATCTCTTTATACAAAGTATGGGTTAACACAAGAAACACCAATCTTTACCACGTTTGCATCTGGAGAGATACCTATTTGCATCTTACAAAACTGGTACTTTTCGGTAATAGAAAGAACAGCACCACAGATCAACGGAAAATGGTCTATTTCCCAATGCCCTGGCACATTAAGACCTGATGGAACATTAGATCACACAAATACAGGCAAACTTTTAGTTTGGGGTATTCCTGAATCGTCAAAGAATAAAAAAGAAGCTTGGGAGTTTTTAACCTATCTATCTTCGAAAGAGTTTTTAACTAAATTTATGACTAGAGTTTACAGTTCTTCTGAGAAGTGGCGTTTAGTCTTTAGCAGTCATGAAGTACTTGCACAATCACCATTTCCAGATGAAATTAAACCAATCTTAGATGCTTGTTTAAAAAATTGCCGCCTAAAAGCAGTGGTCCCTGGTGGCTATATTGCTGATCGTTATGTGAGTTTTGCTTATAATAAAGTGGTTATTGGCGGAGAAGATCCCGAAAAATCTATTAAACAGGCTGCTAACGAATCAACAACTGAGATTAGAAAAAAGACCAAGGAGTTTTCGCGTTTTCTCGACAAAATTAAATAAAAAAGAAATCGTTCTTATTTGAAGGACTTACTTGTGTATGCAAAAAGAGGGTTTTGGTCTGTAATGAACTAGGAATTTACTATTTTACAAGAAGCGATTTAATCAAATCAAAAACATCTTTATTTTTTTTACGTTCTTCGAAATTAAAGCACAAGGCACAAGAAGTAAAATAGTGACAGTTAAATAGATAATACTACAAGCTAAGTTAGCAAATAAAAATAAGGCTGTATCTTTTAGTTTGGTAGGTTTTGTTTAACAAGTTAGAATGTGGTAACATGATAGAGTAAACTGCAATACAGTCGATTTGGCTGCTCTGCGACAAATAAATTAATTTGAAAATATTTGCCAAAGTGACACACTATTGTCAATGGTCTTTGCCATAATAGAAGTAGATAGTGGGAAGGGGTGGCAGAGCATGCATGTAGACTATTTGTTAGATGCCATTTTGGAGTTGAACGAAGCAGAGATGCAGTTGCGCTATGTTAATTCTCTTGAAAATGTTTTACCTAAGAAACAAAAAGAGGCTGAGAAAGCCCTTGCAAAGAGAGTCGGTCGCTGCCTTTCAGATACTTATATTAAGGTAGAGAAACTTTACCAAAAAAGGAAAATAAGCTTCGAAGAAAAAGAAAATATTTTAATTCAACTATCTCAAACGGCACTAAAAGTAGCATCTACGTTAGAAGAACATCAGATTACCTTAAATGAGGCCGAGCAAGTCTTTAGGTTAAGAGGAATAGATCTTCCTTATAAAAGAAAACAGTTCGAATTATGGGACATCTTTAAATGGCCTAATAAAGGTGTAGCAAGTGGTATGAAAAGGCAGTTAATAGAGATTATTCTTGATCTATAAATTAAAACATTATTACTAGTAAGTTTGCAGGTGCAAGGCTAAACTAGGGAGCTATAGGTTGTAAATAACCTTTAGTTCCTTTTTTAGTTTACGTTCTAAAAAGTTAGGTTAGTAAAAGAAAAACGGCATTTGCCAGAATCTAAATGAAATACAATCAAAGCAGACTTTTTGAAGGTAAAAAAAGTCCAACACGGAAATTTAAAAGTAAGATCAAGATTAAATATAACAAATGTAGATTTGCCAAAAAAACTTAGTGAGTCGATAACCTTTCGGGGAGGGCTCTGATTTGCGAACTATTGTGGTAGATATTGATGGTAAAGGCGATTATATTTCTATTGCTGATGCATTAGAGCAGGCCTCACCTTTTGATGTAATTATGCTTAAAGAGGGTATTTACAAAGAGAGTTTTTCAGTAAATAAACCAGTTGAGATAGTAGGTTCAGGAGAAAATACTATTATTGCTATAACTAATAAAAATGGTCTAGTGTGTACAAGCTCCCATTTAGTCTTAAAAGACCTTACTCTTTGTTCTCAAAGCAGTGGGACACAGGTGCTTGTAAATACAGAAAAAGGACATTTAATTGTATCTAAATGTGTACTAGATTGTAGCAAAGGTAACATAGTCATTTCGGGGAAAAACACAAAGTTGAATATGGAAAAAAGTATAGTGAAAAATTCTAGTTGTGCAGGTATTACATTAGAAAAATGTTCTACAGGATCTATTCAAACCACTGAATTTTATAATAATGATTGTGGTATAAGTATATCTGATGGTGGCAATCCTTTAATTCGGGACTGCACCTTTTTTAACAATTCAATAGGTATAAATATTAATAAACTAGGCGAAGGTTTCATAGATAGCTGTTTATTTAAGAATAATGATGAAGGTATTTTAGTCATGGAAGGAAGTAACCCAGTTATTAGAAGTTGTCAGTTTGAACATAACAAAACGGCAGCTCTTTTTGAACACGCAAGCCTAGGAATTATAGAAGATTGTTTTATGAAGTATTGTGATGTAGGGGTGAATATTTCTAACGGTTCAAATCCTATACTGCGTTCGGTTGAGATATGTAGTTCAGGTAATTATGGCCTTTTTTTTCAAGAGCGTGCTAATGGTCTAGTCCAAGGATGTGTAATTGCTGAATGTTCTATAGGCGTAAAACTAATTAACAAGGCCAATCCATTACTTAGGCACGTTTATATTAGTCACTGCAATCGGCATGGTTTTGTTGCAGCAAAAGATAGTGAAGGCCTATTAGAGGATTGTGAAATATCGTTTTGCCAAGGATCAGGTTGTCAAATAGATGCTAACTCGAAAACAGAAATTCGCAATAGCAGAATTAATTACAATAGGGAAAGTGGAGTTTTTGTTTCAAAACAAGCTGGAGTAGTTCTCGTTAATTGCCATATTAATGGTAATTATTTAGGGGTCAATGTAGACAAGCATTCCTGGTTTGAAATAATTCGCTCACAGATTGTTCGCTCGGAAACAACTGGGGTGTTAATAAATGAAAGAGCTTTCGGTTTGCTAGAAAGATCATATATTTGTGCTAATTTAGGTGATGGTATTGAGACCTTATCTGGTGGAGAACCGGTTATTAGAGAATGCAGTGTTTCGCAAAACTTTGCTTATGGTATAACTTTAAGGAATAATAGCAAAGTTGTGCTTATAGGAAATTATATAAAAAGAAATGGTCTGAAATCATTAAATGTAGAAAAAAACTGTGAAATTGTCTCTCTAAATAACGATTTGCAGGATGACGAAGGGTTTTTCAAGGTATAAAAAAATAAAGCAGGTAGCCACCTGCTTTATTTTTAAGTTCTATCAGAATATCTTTTTCCCGCTACAGCATAATTGGTTTTAGACATCTCTTCGATAAAAACAACAATTTTGTCAATTGGTGCATTAGTTGTTTCAGCGACTGCTTGAGTAACTTTTTCCACTAAGGCTTTTTTCTGATCTTCACTTCGCCCTTCAAGGATTTTAATAGTTACATAAGGCATATTTATCTCTCCTTAAAAGCCAAAACCAATATAGAGACAGCCATTGGTTTTTAGGGTATCGTTTGCGTAGGAAAATATGACTCTTGGGGCAAGGAAAAAACCATTTGGCCAAAGATTGTCAAGACCAATAGTAACTCTAAAATCGCTTTCAAACGCTTCAGAGAAATGAATACCATCAGCGTTAGAGTAGATAGGATAGACAAAGTGTCCTTCTGGTTCGATGTATAAACCTTGTTGTGTGTCAATTCTATAGCCAACAACTATACCAGGAGTGATAGTTAGAGTATCGTCTGGGCCGGGGACATCCTCTAATTTAAAATAACCGTTAGTTTCTAGATATAAACCTTCGTGGTTATGTGATAGATAATTACGATATTTAACACCTGTTTCCAAGATGTTTAGGTTTTCTTTTTCTTGATACAACAAAGGGAATGTGAGCACATAGTTTTTCGAAATAGCAATTTTGCTATAATATCCTGAGTAGAGCTTATTGGCAAAGCCAATTGGTTCAATGGCAAGGATATTGATGTTTGTAGCTAAAGAGATTGTTGACAACATAAAGATGAGAAAGATAATTGCAATAGTCCACTTTTTTATTTTCATTTCACTTATACTCCTTTCAAATATTAATTCTTCTTTTTTTGATATTAATTATTTGACTAATGACTAATGACTAAACAGACTACAAGGGAGAATTTGCCATGGGTTTACCAGCAAGATTAGAAAAGTTACAGTTAGTTGCAGGGCGTTTTGATGTAGGTGCAGATGTTGCTTGTGATCACGCCTATCTTAGCCGGAGTCTATTAAAGACAAACCAAGCCAATTATATGATTGCAACTGATGTTGCTAAAAAACCTCTAATAGTTGCAAAGAAAACACTGCGTTATTTTCCCGATAGGTCAGAGGTACGCTTAGGATATGGACTACGTCCTCTAAAAGATAATGAAGCTGATGTAATATTTATTAGTGGTTTAGGTGCAGAAACTATAGTTGAAATATTAGAAGACGGTATAGATCGGTTTGATAAAGCAGATTTTTTACTACAAGTAAATGGTGACCCTACTGAACTAAGGCGTTTTCATTTCTTCTTTGTAAATTGGTTT
>DUTE01000143.1 GCA_012842235.1 Bacillota bacterium | reverse complement strand
TTGGCCAAAAAATTAGCCTATGGTCTAAATAGACTTGGTCTAAATGTTAATCTAGACGATGTACAAACTAATATGGTGTTACTCTCCTTTAAAGATGCTGATACTCTTCTTCTGAATCTAAAAAAACAAAATATTTTGGCTGGCCTTTCAAGACCTGGGGTTATTCGCTTTGTTACCCATTTGGATATCAGCGAAGAAGACATCGACTATACATTAGATACAATTAGACAACTAATCTAAAAGATCAAAAATACTGATAGAAAAGACGGGTTACTAACCCGTCTTTTTTACATCTTAAACCCCTATACCGTTATCTTGACCATCTCGAATTTTGCCAAAAGAAAAAGCAAACCTATATCTTAAAACCACCATTAAGCAGACAAAAAGCAGTCTCTTATATGACTTAACTTAAAATAAGAGACTGCTTAAAGAGCTAAGTGTTTCTTCTTTGAAACCTAAACACTTCTATTTAATGTTAAAGACAGTTTCGAAAAAGTCTTCACTGTTTTGCCAAGTAACTTTGGCAACTTCTGCCACGTCAATCTTTTTAATAGCGGCGATTTTTTCAGCAACTTTTACGACATACGCTGGTTCGTTTCGTTTCCCCCTATAAGGAACAGGTGTTAGATATGGAGCATCTGTTTCTAATAGAAGTCTCTCTAAGGGAACAGCTGCACCGACTTCCACTGGCCTTTTAGCATTTTTGAAAGTAACAGCCCCTCCTAGGGAGATGTAATAGCCAAGATCAAGGATCTCTCTTAAGGTCTCTACACTATAAGAATAGCAATGAAAAACACCTTTGTGGTATTGTTTTGCTTTGATAACCTCTAGTGTATCAGCAGTTGCTTCTCGACTATGAATAGCAAAGGGCTTACCCATAGCTTCGGCAAGATCTAATTGTTCCCCAAAAACCTTTTTCTGAACTTCTCTAGGTGAGTGTTCATAGTAATAATCGAGTCCTATCTCACCAACACCTAGGATCTTTGGTTCATTTAGTAATTGAGATAGTTCTTCTAGATAATCTGAAGAAACTTCTTTTGCTTCATGGGGATGTACACCGACAAGGCCATACACCCCAGGATATTTTTTAGTAAGGTTAACGATTTTCTTTGATGTCTCAATGTCTGAACCTGCAAGAATGATTATAGACACCTTGGCCTCTAGGGCTCTTTGGTAGACCTCATCTCTATCGTTGTCAAATGCTTGATCTTCAAGATGACAATGACTATCTATATAAAAGTAACTCATCCAATCTCTGTGCCTGCCTTTACTGGCTTTTCCGGATTCAAAACAGCAAGTTCATTTTTATCTCCTGCAGCAAGAATCATGGCTTGTGATTCTAAACCAAAGATCTTTCTTGGTTTAAGGTTTGTTACTACAGCTACTTGTTTACCTACAAGCTCCTCAGGGGTATAGGCCTTAGCAATCCCGGCTACAATTTGCCGTTTTTCTGTGCCTAGATCAGCTATAAGTCTTAATAGCTTATCTGAACCCTCTACCTTCTCTGCTGATAGAATTGTAGCTACCTTTAAGTGAACCTTGAGAAAGTCATCAAATTCGATCTGCTCTTCCTTGATGGTTTCTACTTGAGCAGTTGCTTTTGCTTCTTCCTCTTTTTCTTCTTCATCATCTTCTTTAACCTCAATCCTTGGGAAAAGAGGTTTAGCTTTGAGGATTCTCTTATCAGCTTCCCAACCATTCCAGACTTTAGCCTCTTCAAAGCTAGATACTTTACCAAGTTGTAGTTGTTCTCTAATCTTATCGGCAGAAGTTGGCATAATTGGCCAAAGAGCTACAGACACAATTCTTAAAACTTCACCTACAGTATATAAAACCCTAGCAAGCCTTGGATAATCTTTATTTTTAGCTAAGGTCCATGGTGCTGTAGTATCTAAATACTTATTTGCTTGGCGTATTAATGTCCAAAGAGCTTCAAGAGCATTATGGGGCTCAAAGCTATCTAAGAGCCTCTCATATTCTTCTATAGCCTTTTTCGCATTTTTAGCCATCTCTTTTTCAGGTTCTTCCTCTTGCCCTAATTGAGGAATTTCGTTAGGAAAATACTTTTCATACATTGAACTTGTTCTATGGATCAAATTACCAAGATCATTGGCTAGATCTGCATTTATACGGCGAATAAGAGCATCTCTCGAAAAGTTGCCATCTGAGCCAAAAGTAATCTCTCTAAGAAGAAAAAACCGAATTGCATCAGCACTAAATTCATCGATCAATAGATTAGGATCAATGACATTTCCCTTAGATTTAGACATCTTTTCCCCGTCAAAGACAAGCCAGCCATGGCCAAAAACTGTCTTTGGCAAAGGCAAATCTAGAGCAAGAAGCATTGCCGGCCAAATAATAGCATGAAATCTCATGATCTCTTTACCGACAAGGTGCAGATCTGCTGGCCAGTATTTTTGGTAGAGGTCATCTTCTTCTGTAAGATAACCTAAAGCAGAAAGATAGTTGACTACTGCATCAAACCAAACATAGATCGAGTGTTTCTCATTAAAGGGAACTGGAATCCCCCATGTTACAGCTGTACGAGAGACGCACAGATCCTCTAAACCACTTTTAATAAAGTTTTCCATCTCATGAAGCCTTGATACAGGTTGGATAAAATCTGGATGTTCTTTGTAATAGTCCAACAGTGGCTGAGCATATTTGGAGAGACGGAAAAAGTAGTTTTCTTCTTCTACTCTCTCTACTGATCGACCACAATCTGGGCATTTCCCATCTTTAGCTTGCCTTTCTAGCCAAAAAGATTCGCAAGGTGTACAGTAAAGACCCTCATATTTGCTTTTATAGATATCTCCTTTATCATAGAGGATCTGAAAGACCTTTTGAACTAACTGCATATGTTCTTCGTCAGTAGTACGGATAAAACCGTCGTAACTGATATTAAGTCTTTGCCACAAAGCTTGGAAAGAGTGGACAATATTATCCACATACTCTTTAGGATGAACGCCTTTTTCTTCAGCAATACGCTGGATTTTTTGGCCATGCTCATCAGAGCCTGTAAGGAAATAAACATCCTTTCCTCTTAGCCGGTTAAATCTAGCAAAACAATCAGCTATTGTTGTCGTATAGGCATGCCCAATGTGAAGTTTATCACTTGGATAATAGATCGGTGTGGTAATGTAGTAAGTGTTTTTTGCACACATAATATCACCTCATTAAATAATATAAAAAAATAAGCACGCCCCTAAAAGGGACGAGCATTTTTACCCGTGGTACCACCCTACTTTTCGCACAAGGCGAACTCTCTTTTCAGGTACTCCTTTTTATTGGCAATACCCTAGTGCTATAACGGGCACACCCGGAACAGCTTACCAACCTATCTAATTCAGCTGCCAGCTCCAAAGCCATCTTCGGCAGTTACTATCTTACCGGCTTTCACCTAACCCGGTTCTCTGTTAAGATCCTCCCTGCCTACTCCTCTTTTTCATCGCCATCTTTTTTTATTTTCTTACTAAAAAACATATCACTAGGAAGGTTTTTCGTCAAGAGATGGGAGAAATTTTCTTGACTATTGTCGTGTGATGTTTAGCCCAATTTCATAGATACTGTTTTTGGGAATACCCAATTCTTTCGCAAGTTCTTTAGTTGCATCTCTAAGACTTTGACCTTGATCAAATCTTTCTTTTAAAAGCTTTGCCACCTCTTCTTCTGTGTAGACAGCTTTTTTATGATCTCCCGCTATAAGAAGAGTTATTTCGCCTTTAACTTCCTTATCTGCAAAATACTCTAAACACTCTTTTGCTGTTTTTCTAATAAATTCCTCATAGAGCTTAGTAACTTCTCTTGCTACTACCACATCTCTATTAGGATCTATTTCACAAATCAATCTCAGTAAATTAACAAGCCTTTGTGGCGATTCGTAGACTATCTGAGTCTCAGGGCACTTTAATATCTCTTTGACCCTTTGGCGAAGACCCTTTTTACCTAAGAAGCCTCTAAAAGTAAATTCCCTTGTATCAAGCCCTGAAGCACTTAAAGCAGAGATTGCCGCTGAAGGACCAGGAATTGGCCGAATAGAAAATCCGTTTTGGATTAGATAAGCTACAAGTTCTGCCCCAGGATCTGAAACACACGGAGATCCTGCATCACTTACCAAAGCTATAGTCTCTGTTTCCAAACGATCTCTTATTTCGGTAAATCTTTTTTTACCACTATGACTATGAAAACTTATTAGCGGTTTTTCTATACCATAATATTGTAATAAAAGAGCAGTCCTTCTAGTGTCTTCACAGGCAATAAGATCAACATTTTCTAGTATATAAAGTGCCCTTAGGGTAATATCTGCCAAATTGCCTATTGGTGTAGCCACAACATAAAGGGTCCTTGGTTCAATGTTTTCCTCAAACACTGGTATATCCACAAAATCACCACCTAAAACTACTCATCTGTGGAAGTTTTTATTGATTGGGATTTTTAATCTTGCCCTTAAACTTTTTTTGGCTTTTGTTATATCTTTTTTTACCTTTATTTCTTCGGGGACTTGTATCAGATTTCTCTTTTAATATATCATTTTCTTCATTAGTTTCGTCATCGTCTAAAACAATATCATCATCATATTCATCAGCGACATCCCCCATACGTATTATCTCACTTACATCAGGAAAACCTATACAACCTTCTTCATAAACCTCATATTCATATCTAAGACAACACATAAGCCGGCCACAAACCCCTGAGATTTTGCTTGGGTTTAGCGAAAGGTTTTGTTTTTTTGCCATCTTGATAGAAACAGGGGCAAAATCGCCTAAGAAAGTTGCACAACATAGAGCTCGACCACAAGGGCCAAGACCCCCTATCATCTTTGCTTCATCACGCACACCTATCTGCCTCAACTCTATTCGAGTGCGAAAGACTGAGGCAAGATCTTTAACAAGCTCCCTAAAATCTACTCTGCCAGGAGCTGTGTAGTAAAAGATTACCTTTTTCCTATCAAAAGTATATTCCACATCAATAAGTTTCATCGGTAGCTCATGATTGGCAATTTTCTCTAAACATATCTCAAATGCATCTTTTTCTTTTCGTGCGTTTTCTTCAACAACTACTAAATCCTCAGATTTTGCTTTGCGTATAACTTCTTTTAGTGGTTGTACAATCTCACTTTCATCTACATACTTAGGGCCTAAAACAATATCACCATACTCGACCCCTCTTGCTGTCTCAACAATAACAGCATCTCCCTCTTTGATATCTAAATCACCAGGAGTAAAATAATAAATTTTTCCTGCCTTCTTAAAGCGAACACCGACAACTTTAACCATATCTAAACCTCACTTATAAGCGACAAATTCGAATAAATAAACTCTCTAATGCCAGTTGTGCATTACCATAGCCTTCTATGTAGAGTTTAAGCTCTTCAATAAACTCTAAGACTAAGGCCAATTGGGTTACGGAGTATTGTTTCCCGAATACTGTGCTAAAATCCTTCTGGAAGCTTTTCGTCCTTAATACATCTGATAATATTTCTAAAAACTTGAATGCCAAAAGCCTATCTTTGCCCATTTTTGCGCTAATCTCAATGATTTCATGAGGTTTTAGTTGATTAAGCCTCTCGATTACTAAATTTACATTTTGAAATATCTCCTGCATCTCTTGTGAATCTCGAAGCTCAAGCGCCTTGCCTAAAGACCCTCCGGAATATTCTGCTAATTTTAGTGCATCACTAGGAGACTGACCTTCTTTTTGTAAATAATCAACTATCTCGTCTGTCTCTAAACGTTGGCAATCGATCTTTTGTACCCTTGAAATAATAGTTGGCAATACAGCGTATTGATTCTCTGCTGTTAATATCAAGAGAGAATCTTTAGGGGGTTCTTCTAAAGTTTTTAACAGACTATTGGCAGCTTCTTCTCTCATTTTTTCTGCCCTACATATTATACCTACTTTTACACGTCCTTCATAGCTACTCATAGCAATAAAATCACAAAGAGATCTAATCTCATCGATCTTGATCGTAGGTCCATCAGGTCGAATGATTCGTACATCAGGATAGATCTCTTGTTTTATTCTACGACAACTACTACACTCACCACAGCCTTTTTTGGTCTCACAGTTTAAAACCATTGCTAGCTCTTTGGCCATAGTTGTCTTGCCGATACCATGGATACCAGTAAAGAGGTAGGCATGGCTTAAGCAATCTTTCCTTACAGCACTTGAGAGAATTTGTTTAGCTTTTTTCTGTCCTATTACTCTTTCAAACATCTTAATCCCCTTTTGCTGTTTTAACTTATAGACAAATGAGGCTGCTTTTATGTTGCAGCCTCATTGTTTTCTACTTCATCCCATTAAATCTACAAGAAGTCCTCTTATTTCACTAACCCTTGAAACTATCTCTAACTGAGCTTCATGTCGCTTTAACATCAAAGAAGCTAGCTCTTCTAACGATTGATCTACTTTTTTGACAATTTTATACGAGCGAGCTGAGCCAAAGATATCAATACCCATCTCTTCTTCAACGCTATATGCTCCTTTTATTGCTAGATAAATAAAACGACGAACTAGATCACGGTATTCTTTTAATGTTCTTAAAGAAAGGTCTTCAGCAAGCCTAGCCCCAAGCTGATCTACTTCTAAAAGCATTTTTTCTAGTTCTTCTTTCGTTGTATCTCTAGCCTCTTGCTTAAGCATATCCATGAAGTTTTGATCGGTCTTTTGAACTTTTTGATGATCTAAATTAGAAAACTTTGGGCTCAATATACCCTTGTCGCTTCTTTCAATTTTGACCGACATCTTACTACACCTTTTCGAAACGATCTACATCAACTACAAAGATAGTTGCTCCGCCAACTTTTACCTGTACTGGTTGAGGCATAAAATCTGGTACACTACGACTCATATCACTAACAAGAGGTGTAATCATCTGTTCCTTTGATGAGCAAGTCAAGCGTATTATTTCTATAACACTGTCAACCATATTTTCACTTACACCAATAAGTAATGTTGTATTACCTTGTTTAAGAAATCCACCTGTACTTGCCAATTTTGTAGCTCTTATCTTTTCATCCATTAGCTTATCAAGAAGCAAAGGAACATCTTGATCCTGCACCACAGCAATAATAAGCTTCACTGGTTTCGACCTCCTTGATATACTTGACAAACTATAGAGATCACTTCGTCATGAATGGCTTCTGGGGTTTTAGTAGCATCTAATATTTTGACTCTGGGGTCTTTAGCCATTTCAAGAAATCCATTCCTTACTTTTTGGTAAAACTCAAAGCTTCTAGCCTCAATTCTATCTCGTTTACTCTTTTCGCTATTTACTAATGACTCCCTGCTTTGTGCCCTCTCTTGTGATCTTTGTTGAGCAGCATCTACACTTAAATCAAATAAAAAGACAATATCTGGAAATATGTTACCCATAGCAAATCGATTAATTTGCCAAATAGACTCTTGATCGACACCTAAACCATATCCTTGGTAAGCAATACTTGAATGAACAAACCTATCACAGATAACAATTTTATCCTCTGCTAAGGCAGGTTCAATGACTTTTCTTACATGTTGAGACCTAGCAGCAGCGTAAAGTAATACTTCTGTCTGAGGTAGTACTTCATCTTGGGAATACAGGAGAATCTCTCTGATCTTCTCTGCTATGACCTCTCCACCTGGTTCTCTTGTAAGTAAAGAGGGTATACTTTTTTGCACTAAGGCATCAAAGCATAGTTTAGCCTGGGTACTTTTGCCAGAACCATCAATTCCTTCAAAACTTATAAATAATCCTGCCACGCTTTAGCGACTTCTCCTTTCTTGGCCATCTTTATTACCTTTACTTCCATATTTTGGCCATTAGACATCTCCCTAAGATCTACCCCATATAACCTGAATCATCATCTATTTTAGGTGGTGATATCTCTATAACAGCTTTAATTAACTGGACTAAAGTATTACTTCTTACAACCTTAACAGGAAGCCCTTTTTCTTCTGCTTCTCTAATATAAGGAGGTAACTTATTATACTGTCCTTTTAAGGTTAACACCAAATCGGCATCTTTAGAATTGCGCACTATATCTAGTGGAGCCTTTGACTTCTCTATTGCCTCTGCTAGCTTATTGCGACTAATACCATAGGGAAATATATAGCGGATAGTCCGTGTCCGCTGAAACGGTGTTTTTTGAGCTTCTTCAACGATAACCTTCCCTTTGTCATCTCTTGTTCTTACCTCTTGAGTTATTGACTCTCCTCTTAAAAGAGCATCTACTGCTTGGTCTACATCTTCAATGATAACTAGTGTATCTCTTTCTATGATCTCAATAACCGTATCAAATGTAGGCTCTTGTTTTCTTTCTAAGATAGTCTTTTGAGTCCCTCTACGTCTCGCTTCTTCATCACCTAGTGTTACACTTTGAATGCCACCTACAAGGTCAACAAGTGCAGGATTACTAATAAGGTTTTTCAAGCTCTTACCATGCGCTGTCCCAATAAGCATAACACCACGCTCAGCGATTGTTCTTGCTGCATCTGCTTCGTAAGAGTTGCCTATTTCGTCTATAACTATAACCTCTGGCATATGGTTTTCAACAGCTTCAATCATAACCTGGTACTGAAGATCATGTCTTGGTACTTGGAGACGTCTTGCTTTGCCTATTCCTGGATGGGGAATATCTCCATCTCCACCTATTTCATTGGAGGTATCAACAATAACTACCCGCTTATTCTCTGCTAATTCCCTAGCGATCTCTCTTAACATTGTTGTTTTGCCAACGCCAGGTTTTCCTAGAAGTAAAATAGAATTTTCTTTATGGATGACATCATCGATAATGTCAATAGTGCCCATTACAGCACGGCCTACTCTTAAAGTTAGGCCAATTATATCGCCTCGGCGATTTCTCAATGCAGAGATCCTGTGTAGTGTTCTCTCAATTCCAGCCCGATTATCTGAGCCAAATTCACCGATTTTCTCTACTACCTCTGCTATTTCTTCTCTAGTGACAGGCTCTTTGTCTAAATAGACAAAAGTATCAGAAAAACGAGCCTCAGGTGGTCTGCCTAAGTCAAGTACTATCTCTAAAAGTTCATCCCTATTTGGGGTGTTTAGCAAATCTCTAATTCTTTGGGGCAATACACCTAAAAGCACATCGAGATCATCTGTAATTTTTTTTGCCATCTCACTTATCACCCCTATGACCTTATTCTTAGCTTATCACACGAATAAACTCTGTATTTTTATCTTCCATACCCCTAAGAGGCCAGTTCAAGCTCTTATAATACTGTGTTAGTTCGATCACTTCTTTTGTGATCTGTTCACCAGGCATAATAAGGGGAATACCTGGTGGATAGGGAATAATCATCTCTTGGGCAATACAACCGTCTGCCTCTGACAGCTTAACACTAACTCCAGTGCTAAAAAACGCCTCCTTGGGGCTAATTACTGTCTTTAAACGTGGATAAATAGGTACATTAATTCTTTCCCTATTAGACTTTACACCATTTTGAGAAATATCCTCTAGTGCCTTACTTAAATGAGCTAACTCTTTTTCTTGATGTGCTGGGGTAATTAAAAACAAAACAAATTCTGTTTCAGCTAACTCAGGCATTATTCCTCTCTTTCTTAGTTCATCTCTAAATCTAAAACCATCTAATCCCAAATCGCTAGCACTTACCATTAGCTTTAGAGGATCCATGGCATAAATCTCTGTATGGGATTTTGTCGGCTCAAATATCTTAAAACCAGAGATCTGTTTAATAACTTTCCTAAGGTTTTGCACTCGAAATACCGTTTCGTTCCAACGGTTATTATCTTCAGCTTCTAAGGCTCTTGCTGCATCTAAAGAAGACCAGAGAAGAAAGTTTGGACTGGTAGTTTCTATAATACCCAACACTTGAGAGATCCTTGCTGCATCTTCTTTCTTTTTCACATGTAACCATGAGCTTTGTGTAAGCGAAGACAGTATCTTATGAGGACTTTGGACTGTTGCTGTAATATTAAAGTCTAGAGCTTGTTTGGGGAAAAAATCACTAAACTGCAGATGAACCCCATGGGCTTCGTCTACAAGATTAGGTAAACCGTCTATTACTTGTTTTTCTAAATCTTGACACATTCCATAGTAGTTGGGATATAAATGAAAAGCCCCTGAGACACCTTGTGATTGTTCGAGCCACTTTTCTGTTTCCACAACAGTTGCTACTTTCCACTCTCTATCTATTTCAGGATATACCCACTTAGGCTTTGCACCAGATAGAATTAGACCACCGACTACAGATCTGTGTGCATTGCGGGGTAATAAAACAGTATCTTGAGATGTAAAATAGGCTAATATTAATGCCTGTATACCTTCTGTTGTACCGTTACATAGGAAAAAAGAACGATCCACCTTGTAAAGATCTGCCAATAACTTTTCAGCTTCTTTTCTTGCCGCTTCGTAGTCATGGTGTGATTCTAAATGCTCGACTTCAGCAGAATCTGCTGCTAAGGCATATTGAAAAAACTCGGCAAACTCTTTACTTACACCTTTTCCTTGTATATGACCAGGTGTATGGAATGGTATAATTCCTTTTTTTACATACTTTAGCACTGCATCCATAAACGGAGTTTCTTTTTGATTCATAATTATCACCTATTACCCTCTTAGACTATTGGAATTTAATGATATTGGTTTCTAGCCTTCGATCGAATCGAGAATAATTTTAGCTAGTGGCCTTACTTCCTCTAAAAGGTCAAAATACTCATCTGTTCTAGGGTCAGATTGTAGAATCTTTCTTTCGCAATCTAAGCAGATTGATATCTTGTCAAGAATTAATTCATTATTGGTTTCTTTTTTACATAGTAGACAAATAGCCATTAGATATGCACCTGCCTGTAAATTACAAAAATTGTTCCACACATATGTATTAAAAGGGATCGGCCAAAGACCGATCCCTTTATTACTTCTTGTTGTTGTTATTATTCACAACGAGCTAATAGCTGTTCCCAACGTTTGTCAACTTCAGCTTGTGCTGCAGCAATAACTTCTTTGCCTTCTTCACTTCTGAATAGATGTTTGAAACGTGCTTGTGGTTTCATCCATTCTTCAATGCTTGGCTTATTCTTTGGTTTATAAGTCAACTTCCATTTACCGTTTTCCACCTCGAACAATGGCCAGAAACAACTGTCAACCATTGATTGAGCTAGATCAACAGTGTTTTCAGGGTTAAAGCCCCAACCTAGACGGCAAGGGGACAAGACGTTCAAGAACTTTGGACCCTCAATTGAGAATGCTTTTTGAGCCTTCTCAATAAGATCACGGTGATTAGAAATAGAAGCTTGAGCTACATAAGGAATGTGGTGTGCAGCCATAATCTCTGCAAGATCCTTGCGATATTGTGGCTTACCTAAGGATTCTTTACCAACAGGAGTTGTTGTAGTATTTGCACCCATAGGAGTAGCTGATGATCTTTGGATACCAGTATTCATATAAGCACCATTATCATAACAGACATAAAGCATGTTATGGCCACGTTCCATAGCACCAGATAGCGACTGGAAGCCAATATCATAAGTTCCTCCGTCCCCACCAAAAGCTACAAAGTTAAAATCACCATCGATTTTACCTTGTTTCTTTAGTGAAGTAAATGCAGCTTCAACGCCAGAGACAGTAGCTGCTGAGTTTTCAAAAGCATTGTGGATGAAGTTTACGTTCCAGGCTGTAAAAGGATAGATTGAAGTAGTAACTTCAAGACAGCCAGTAGCACAACCAACCACAACAGGTTTATCAGAAGCCATAAGAACCTGGCGAACAACAATAGGAGCAGCACAACCAGCACATGCACGATGGCCTG
>DUTE01000142.1 GCA_012842235.1 Bacillota bacterium | reverse complement strand
GTCTTTTGGTCTTTTTTTCTCTGAAATTCCTATAGTTGGAACTTTGGTTGATATTATTTTAGTTTCAAATAGTGAAGTGTTTCAAGTGTTATAGGAACCATGAAGTGCTTAATACAAATCAATCTAATTTTTTGGGAATTACATACTTAGATCTTTTAGTTTGGAGATTTATCTACATCGGTTTTATCAATATTTTTGCCATTTCATTAGGCTACACAAACATTGTTAAGTTATTTCTACAATACAGAATAGACACTAGTTCAACCTTTGCCTTGTTCTTAGATCTGCTTTTCATTGGCAAAAGATGAAAAACGAGGCTTGTTAGAAGGAGCATATTTAGAGATATAGTCCAAATACAATTGTTCACTCTCTTTTACTCCTGCATAAGCTAGTGAATTAGGCTCATTCATTAGTCCTAGATATTGATAGCAGATAATCTCATCAACAAAAGGATAGAGAGCTTTAATTTGTTGGTCGATACGTTCGAACTTTCCAGGAAGAAGCCTAGATACTAGTATCTCACCTTCAAATTCATAGATCTCCATATCAGCCCATATCGATACTCCAGCTTCCTTGTGAGCTTTTTGTAAAGAAGAAAATATTTCCTTGAGTTCTTCTATCTGAGTTTTTCTTGCACCAATTTCATCTTGATAGGCAACAATATCAATTCCCATCTCTTTTAATTGCTTAACATAGTTTTTATCAGGAATAGCTTTGTTTGTTCCATAGGGAGCAATTAAAGTCTTGGCTTTAGGAAGATAGGCTTTAGCCCAACTATTTAATTCTTTTACATGGTCAATAAAAATCTGAGGGAAATACCCATCAATACCAAGTTCGTTAGGCCAGTAGAAACCATAAAAACTACGAAAGTCACCATAGTTTATGGCTAATTCTTTAATTGCCTCTTTAGTTCTTTTGCGAACTTGAGGGTCGGAAAAAGCCTCATAAGGATTGGTCCAATCGCCATAAAAACCAGCTCCAACAAAGACCTTCATTTTATTTCTTTCTGCTGCATGCAAAACAGCTAAAAGAGGATCTTTAGCTTTTATCTCCCATTGGGGAAAGATCTTTGAGGGGTAAAAGCTTTTATTATCAAGTGCTACTGACAAAACAACTATATATTCCATACCAAGGGCAGCCATTTCGTCTATCTTGTGTGCCCACATTTCATCGGTAAAAAGAGCTGTCTGTTCGTTCCAGGTACTTTCTTTTTTATTATGATGTAAGAAATCTATAAAGGAACCGGTTATCATTTTTAAGACCTCCAGATTATTAATCCATCTAACTTATTTTTAGATTATACAACTATAATCCTGCCAAAAACAAATCATAAACGGCTTTGCTTATTAATATGTATTAGAAAGAGATTGTCCTTGCAAATGGAGGAATAGATTATGTTGCAATATTTAGCTGAAACAATAAAAGAGCAGATTGGGTCGTTATGGCTAGAAGCAACTGAAATTAGACTTCGTCTTGGTCGGCCTCTATCTTTAAGAAACCTCGATAGGGAATGTGGTGTAGCTAATAGTCAATATTGCTCTTTTGAAGATGCATATGTGGTTCAAGAAAGAGATATTTTAACAACTCTCGACAAAATAACCGAAGCTTCCCTCTATGCTTACAAGGAAGAAATCAGACAAGGTTTTTTAATGCTACCTGGGGGACACAGAGTAGGTGTTGTAGGTGAGGTTTCTTTGGATGAAACAGGTGTAAAAATGCAGCGAAATATTAGTTCATTAAATATACGCTTAGCAAAAGACATTAAAAATTCAGCAGCTTTTCTCTATCCTTTTTTTAACAAAGGAATTAAGCATACCTTGATTGTTGGGCCACCAGGATCAGGGAAAACAACAATCTTAAGGGATCTTATCCGTTTTTTATCTCAAAAAGGTTTTACTATTGGTGTTATTGATGAAAGAGGGGAGATAGCTGCATCAGTTTTAGGAAGGCCTTCGTTTAATCTTGGCCCTACATCTGACATTCTCACAGGTTGTCCTAAAAAGGCTGGTTTTGAAATACTGCTTCGAGGTATGAGACCGGACATTATAGCCACAGATGAAATAGGTTTTGCCAACGATTTTCAAATCATGGAAAAAGCTAGTGAGATGGGGGTCAAAGTGATAGCAACATTTCATGGGACTAAAATACCCTATAGTTTTTTTGAAATAGGTGTCTGTTTACAAAATAGACCAGGGGAAAAACCTTTGTTTGTAGGAGGGTTGAGCGATGAAAGTACTTGGTCAATTGACGATTCTTTTTACCGGCTTAATCTTTGGCCTTTGGGGGATAAAACGTGAAGAAAGCTATATTAGTCTCATCGAAGAACTACAGTTAGCATTATCCATAGTAGAAAGTGAGATTTCGTTTGCATTAAAACCGTTACCAGCATCTTTCGCTCAAGCGGCAAAGAGTTTAAAAAAGACAGCTATCTTTTTTGATGATGCAGCCAAAAGAGCACAAAAAGGCGAAACTTGTCTTTTTGATCTAGAGTTGTTGCCCTTAAAAGATGATGAGAAACAGATCCTTTTTGAAGTGGGAATTAGACTAGGTCGAGGAAGTGAAAAAGAACAGACAGCACTGATATTAAAAGCTTTAGCTAGGTTAGAAGAGAGCAGATTAAAATACCGTGAAAAATTAAGAAAAAATACTCCTCTTTGGCGTTGGCTCTCACCTTTGTTAGCTCTTTTAATAGTTCTGCTTACATGCTAGGGGGCATTAGATGTGCAAGTTGAACTAATAATGCAACTGGCGGGTTTGGGGCTTTTAACTGCTGTGGCACATTCTGTCTTAAAACAAGCAGGCAAAGAGGAAATGGCTCAGTTGGTAACTTTAGCTGGAGTAGTTATTGGATTGGTTTTAGTACTGGAATTGATTGCTAGACTCTTTAACAATGTTCGCACTCTTTTTGGGCTTTAGGGAGGCCAATAAAATGATCATTTGGCAAATTGTAGGAGTTGGTCTTTTAACTCTTGTAGCTACTTTAATTATGAAGGAAAATCTTCAAGAAGCAAGTCTACCAGTACTTCTAGCAGGGTTACTAGTAATTTTGGCCATGATCCTAGAGCCTTTAGAGTTGCTTTGGGAGGCTTTTAGGGAGTTTGGCCACATAAGCGGGATTCAAATTGCATACCTTGAATTAATGGGCAAAGTCCTAGGGACTGCATTTCTAGCAGGCTTAGGTGCTGATATTGCAAGAGATTGTCAACAAGAGGCATTAGCAGCAAAGATAGATCTTGCTGGCAAAGTAGTTATTATTGTTTTATCTTTGCCAGTGCTAAAAGCAGTCCTTAGGGGTTTACTGGGGGTCTTGCCTAAATGACTTGGCTACTGGTTTTTTTCTTATTGTTTACAGCTTTTTCAGTGCCGCTAAAAGCAGCAGAAATAGCTGAGATCCCTTTAGAGTTGATGGAATTAATTCCTGAAACTTTAGAACCACAAAATATAAAAAAAATGTTAGATAATCCATCCCCGAAAAATATTTTGCAAAGCTTATGGCAGTATCTGTGGAAAGAAGTAAGGCTTCATACGAGGCTCATCGGACAAGTGATTATCGTAGCTGTTTTGGCAGCCATATTCAAAGAGATTGCTGAGTCGTTTAGTAAAGAAGCGGGAGAAGTAGGCTTTTTGGCAGCTTATCTCGTTTTAATCCTTTTTCTCGTGGCTAGCCTTAAAGAGATGGCTAATTTAACTATTGGCACAGTTGTCTTACTAAGTAATATTGTCAAAGTTTTAGTTCCAATCGTTGCAAGCATGGTGGCTTTAGGTGGAGAATTTAGTACAACTCTTACCCTAAGTCCAATAATAATAGGTTTAGGTGCTAGTGTTAGTTTGATTGTCGAAAAAGTCATTATGCCAATGGCCTTGGCCTCAGGTGTGGTTGGTTTAGCAAGTTATGTTTCCAAGAGACCTATGCTTACAAGACTTAGCGGGTTTTTTCGTTGGCTATGTCTTTTAATTCTAGGCTTAGTTAATACGGTTTTTTTTGGTTTGATTACTTCATTAGGTCTAGGAAGTGCAGCCCAAGATTCTTTGGCATATCGTACAGCTAAATATGTAATAAACACAGTTCCCATAGTTGGAAGTGCAGTAGCCAATTCGACAGATCTTCTACAAGCATCTACTAAGGCAGTACAATCATTTGCTAGTGGTGTTGGGCTATTATTTTTACTCTTTGCTACACTTTATCCTGTTTTAAAGTTGTGTGCCTTAATTCTTGTATATAAGCTATTACAAGCAGTTGTAGAACCAGTAGCAGAGACTCGCTTTTTAGGGGCTTTAGAGAGTATGGAAAAAAGCGTCACTTTATTTTTGAGTTTAATAATTATTACAGCAGTAATGTTCTATTTAAGTGTAGGTGTTTTGGCAGGAATAGGTGCCTTTTTATTGCGGTAATAATGAGGTGAGATCTTGAATATTATCTGGAAAACCTTAGCAAAGCTAATTGGTCTTTGTTTTTTAGAAGAGATGGGTTCAATGGTTATTAAAGAAGAAAGATTAGGTAAGGTGGTCCGCTTAGCTTTTGGTCTATTGTTTTTGGCGGTACTTCTTGAGCCTATGTGGCAGATTCTAAAAATCGGCGATATTCTTTCAGAGATCCACCTTGAGGGGCTGGTTGAGTGAAAAAAGACTTTATCAAAAATATACCTTGGCCTCTAGTGGGTTTAGGGCTTTTAGGCCTCATCCTCCTTTTTTGGGGCAGTATTCCTACAAAAGCTCCTAAGACTGAAGTAGAACTACAAAGGCCCCAAAAAGGTGAGGAAGAGAAACTTTCTGAGCTTCTTTCTACTTTAGGTCTGGGACAGTTTAAAGTAATGCTTACTTACGAAGATGGAGGCAGACTATATCTAGCAACAGATGAAAAGATAGAAAGAGAATATGATAAAGGCCAGCTTAAATCTATTAAAGAAGATCGGCAAGTTGTACGTTTAAGAAAGGATAGCGGCGAGTCAGGCTATATTTTACATGAAAAAGTACCTTCAGTAAGTGGGGTTGTGTTAACTTGTTCTAGAAAGCTTTCAAGTGCACAAAAACTAATGGTTATCGAGGCAGTTAGGGCACTTTGGGATCTTCCCTTAGGACGAATAGTCATTTTGGGAAAGGAATGAAGTGATTTTTATGAAAAAGGTCTTACCGTGGCTTGTTGTTTTGCTTGTTTTAAGTATGGGATTGACAATTTGGTGGCAGTTTCGTGGCAAAGAGATATTTTTAGCTAATGGTCTAACTACAATAGCCAATATTAAAGAGAAAACAGCTTTAGTTACAGGAGAACCTAGAGAACAAGACGAATATTTTTATTTTAATCAGCAGAGTGAAGAAGAAATAGACCCTGACCCCAAAGAAGGTTTAGCAATGGAAGTAGTCTCTTACTATGATCCCTTACTAGAGTTTCGGCTTACAAGAGATATTGCTAGAGAAAACTCTCGTTTAGGTCTAGAAAAACTTGCTCAAGGTGGCAATAACGATGCTGCTTTAGAACTCATGAGCCAAAACCGGCGAATAGCCCAAGAAGAGGAGCTAGAGGGGATTCTTCGAGCAAAAGGTTATGGAGATGTAGTGATCTCTATTGAAGATGGCCTAATAAAAGTAGTGGCAAACGATTTAAATAGGCAAAAGGTTGAAGCCATTGGCGAATTGCTTTTTACTTTAACTTCATATTCCAAAGAACAGATTGTTCTTACAAGTATTTAGAAGGAAACCTGCCTTCTTATAACGAACTTCTATACTCAACTACTAATACAAGTTAGCAAAGCAATAAATGATATATTTTTAGAAAATTACGAAGAATAAAAAGGCTATAAGGAGGCAGGCCTATGGATTTAAGAGACATAAAAGAGCTTATTAAGCTTCTAGACGAGAGTACTATCTCTAAACTAGAATTAGAGGATACAAATGGTTTTAAGTTAAAGTTAGAAAAAAGTGATTCGGTTCCCAAAACTACCCCAGGTAACCTAGTACGTGGTGCTGAGTCTGTTATCGTAGAGGACAGACTTACAGAAAAAGTCCTTGAGACAGATCTAATGGAAGAACTAATGACTGTCTATGCTCCTATGGTAGGCACCTTTTATCGAGCTCCTGCACCTGATGCAGAGCCATTTGTCAAAGAGGGTGTAGTTGTGGAAATAGGTGATACTCTCTGTATTATTGAAGCTATGAAACTAATGAACGAGATAACCGCAGAGTTTAGAGGAAGGGTAGTCAAAATATTGGTCGAAAATGGCCAACCTGTTGAATACAATCAGCCACTGTTTTTGCTTGAAAGAATATAGGAGGTGGTCTGGTTGTTTCGCAAAATATTAGTTGCCAATCGTGGAGAAATAGCCCTAAGAGTAGTTAGAGCAGCTAAGGAAATGGGTATTAAAACAGTAGCTATTTATTCTGAAGCAGATAAAGAGTCTTTACATGTACAATTTGCCGATGAAGCGTATTGTGTAGGACCTGCAGCTCAATCAAAGAGCTACCTTAATATTCCTAATATAATTAGTGTGGCAATAGTAACAGGAGCAGATGCAATACATCCAGGCTATGGCTTCTTTGCCGAAAAGGCAGAATTTGCAGAAGTTTGTCAAGCAAATGGTTTTAAGTTTATTGGTCCGTCAAAAGAATCAATAGCTATATTGGGTGATAAATCTCAAGCTAAAGAGATTATGAGACAAGCAGGTGTTCCTGTTATTCCTGGTTCACCAGGGAAACTTAATAGTTTAAATGAGGCAATGAATTTTGCAAGTGAAGTAGGCTATCCTGTTATAGTCAAAGCAGCAGCAGGTGGCGGCGGCAGAGGCATGAGGTTAGCCCGTACAGAAGCTGACTTAAAAAAAGCCTATGATCTTGCAAGATCCGAAGCTGAAGTAGCATTTAATTCTCCCGAGGTATATTTGGAAAAATATGTAGAAAACCCCCGACACATTGAAATGCAAATTCTAGTTGATGAACATGGAAAAGGTGTCTATCTTGGCGAAAGAGAGTGTAGTCTTCAAAGAAGGCATCAGAAAGTATTAGAAGAAGCTCCCTCAGTTGCAGTTACTCCTACATTAAGAAAGAAAATGGGCGAAGCAGCGGTTAGAGGTGCACTTGCAGCTGGGTATACTAATGCAGGTACAGTAGAATTTCTTCTAGATTCTTCAGGTAAATTTTACTTTATGGAAGTGAACACACGTATTCAGGTAGAACACACGATTACAGAGATGGTTACTGGTTTGGATCTGATTAAAGAACAGATTAAAATAGCTGCGGGTATTCCTCTAGATTATAGTCAAGAGGACATAGAGATTAGAGGCCATGCTATTCAATGTAGAATCAATGCAGAAGATCCAGATAAAGATTTTCGACCTACTCCAGGTACTATAGAAGGATTTTTTTTGCCAGGGGGTCTTGGCATAAGAGTGGATACAGCAGCATATGCTGGCTGTGAGATCCATCCTTACTACGACTCTCTTTTTGCAAAACTTATTGCTTGGGGACAAGATAGGGAAGAAGCAATTTCCCGGATGAAACGAGCTTTAGATGAGTTTTTTGTGGAAGGGATATCTACTACAATACCTTTTCATAAAAAAGTTTTAGAAAACGAACATTTTATTAAAGGAGAAATAGATACAGCTTTTATAGCTAAGCATATTCTTAAAGACCATTAGAGTAATAAGTGATAATTGTCATTTTCTTTATCAATTGGTATACTAAAAAGAGAGTGAATATAGGTCGGGAGGTGTAGTGTATGGGTGAACAGATTATCGTAAACAGTGAAAGATCCGACCTCGGCCAGGTCCGTATTGCCGATGAGGTTGTAGGGATTATTGCAGGTCTTGCAGCTGGTGAAGTTGAAGGCGTACACAGTATGAGTGGTGGTTTTAGTGGTGGAATATACGACATGCTTGGCCGAAAGAATTTCACCAAAGGTGTAAAAGTCGAAGTCGGTCAGGTTGAAGTAGCTGTTGATTTGGCTATTATATTGGAGTATGGCTACAGAGTCCCCGAGGTAGCTACACAAGTACAAGAAAACGTTAAAAAAACTATTGAGGGTATGACAGGCTTAGAAGTTGTTGAAATCAATGTTCATGTGCACGGGATTCATTTTCCTCAAAGCGAAGATAAGAAGAAAGAAGAACCTCGTGTGAAATAGAAATACCTAAAGCCCCTAGCCCCTCCATCTGGAGGGGCGGAGGATTTATGACTTACATTTCAATAACCATAAGCCATTTTTAAAAAGGGTGTAAAAGAGCAAAAAGAGCCTAAAGAAGACATTCTTTTTAATGGCAGGTAGGAGGGGAAGAGCTGATGCATTGGCTGGACAAGCTGCTCATATTTTTGTCATCTTTGGTACTGGTTGTTCTTGGCATTGCATTTCTACTTTCAGGAATGGGAATTGATTTTACACAGTCGATCTCTGATGTTTTTTGGATGGTTCAGGGTCCAGCGGCACTTTGGGGTATAGTTGTTGGTGGTTTACTTATTCTAATAGGTTTCTATTTGGCGGGAAGGTTTTTAGGACAAAATCAGGAAGAAAACGTTTTAATCTTTGAAGAAAGCGAATATGGCAAGATCCGTATCTCTGAAAGAGTAGTTAAAGCCTATATACAAAAGGCTGCAAAGAGTGTTGACGGTATACTTGATGCTAAAGTACGAGTGAAAAACCTAGATGATGGGCTTTATATTTT
>DUTE01000141.1 GCA_012842235.1 Bacillota bacterium | reverse complement strand
TTTTTATGACTTCACTTTGCTCAATGCCAATGTAAGTGGAACATCGCCTGTAAGCTTAAAACTTGCTGTCAGATTTAAAAATGGACAAGAGATCGAATTGCCAGAGTTTACTAATATTGCTGTAGGTAGTTCACAAACCAATGAGGCCCCCTTAGATCAAAGGATTTTGACTAATGAAGCTGACCTAATTCTTAAAGGATTTTCTTTGGCTATAGAGGGAGAAAGTGCCACAGTTAATGTAGGAAGACTAAAGATGAATATAAGTTCGGTAAAGAGCGTCAAAGGCCATGACTTTAATGTTGAGACTTCTGTAAAACAGTTCTTTAATTTTACAGCAAATGATTTTAATGTTCAAAGCTGCACTTTAAGTTCAGGGCAGCTTAGAGCGGAGTTTCAGCTTCCTAATGGACTTAGAGCATCGATTAGAAAAATAACTGTAGATGGTAAAGAACTAACTGAGACAGCTTTGAATACTTTTTCGTTAGCTAATATTGTCCTTAGTGAGGGTTCCTTAGTTGATATTTCTGTGTCACTTTCTGGAGATAAAGCCTACGAGATTACCAGACCAGAGATACTTGGTGTATCAGTTAGTATTCAAGACTTAACACTTGCCTCTGTGACTATGCAATCACCAAAGATTGAGCTTGAAGAAGGCTTTGTTCTAACTTTGCCAGAGCTTAGTTTAGATGAATATCTTAAAGAAATCAGATTAGATGGTGCTTCTTTATCTCTTTTAATTAAACAAGAGATAGGTCATATTGACTATAGAGATATGAAGTTAAATGTTTTACTTAAAGATAGTGGGGCAACCTATGATATCACTGTAGCTTCGGTTGATAGTACTGCTGATGGGGACAGGCTTTTGTTTGCTAGCTTAGCTAGCAAAGAGCTTGTTAATGATATTTTAGGTGATAGAGTTTTGGAGGTTAGGCTTTTAGGCAAGTTACAAGGTGATGGGCTTATTACTTTAGCTAAAGACAATAAAATCGACTATATAGCAGATGTCTATGTACCTTTCAAGCTTGAAGGCAACCAAAAGATTGCTTTAAGCGAGCAAATGCAGATGGTTACCCTTGAAGATAGTGCTAGAGATCTTATTAAAAAAGCAGTTGGTAAGGTAGAATTAGTTGCTGAAGTTAACAACGGATTCCCTGTAGGAGCAACAGTGACTTTGAATCTTTTAGGAGAAAGCGGAGAAAAGATCGCGGTCCTTGTTGGCGAGGTTTTTCCAGCAGATACTAATCTAGATGGTTTGGCAATTAATACTCGAAAAAGTGTAGTTTCTCTAGAATTAAACCAAACACAGATAAGGGCTCTTATGGAAAAAGAAAACTTTTTGCTTGAACCTCTTTTAACTATTGAAGTTCCTGAAAGTGGAGCCTATTTTGCACCACAGAACTCAATTAATTTAAGAGCATTGCTAGTAGTCAGAGCCATAATTAACCAATAAGGAGTGAAGCAAATGAAAAGGTCTTTTCTGTTAGTTGTGGTATTGTTACTCACCCAGTTGGCTCTGGCACAAACATCTATACCATCAGATAGCCATTTTGTCTTATCAGTGTGGGATAATCCGACAAATATAGCAACTTATATGGGGCCAAAAGGGATCACTAATAGTGTTTTGGCAACTAGTGAAGGAAAGTTCGGTTTTAGTGGTAGTCCTTGTATTGCTTTTGCTAACGATACCTTTGGGTTTAGTAATATTATCAAATATAGTACAGAACTAGATGAGACATTAAAAAATGAGATCATGGAGTTAGCGGGGGATGATGGGATTAAGTTAAAACCCATGGCAAACATTGGGACTGCCTGGCAATTTGGACCTGTTGGTTTAAGTGCAAGAGTATTAGGGGATGGAGAGGGCTATCTTTCTAGGGATTTACTTGATTTAGTTCTTTTTGGCAATGAGCTAAATCGAACCTATAATTTAAATCCAAATTTACGCCTAGCCCTTTTTGTTGATACAAAGGCACAAATTGCTGTAAAGATTCCTTTTTTAGCTAACCTATCAGGGGTTGAAAACCTCACCTTAGGTGCTGCTTATCACTATATACCAGCAGGAGTTTATCTAGTAGGTGATACCCCAATCTCTTATACAGCTGTCTACACAGAGACTGAGGCAGAAAACGAGATCGAGGTTACAGGAGATCTTTATCTTTCAAAAAAAGTCTCTGGTTCATCATTAGATTTAGGGGTTTTGGTAAAACCGACGGAAAAACTATATTTAGCATTATCAGTAGAAGGTATCAACGGTAAGGTTAATTGGTCTGAGTTTTATCAGATACGTGGTGAAGATCTTCTCGAAGCAGAGATTAAAACAGTAAAAGATTTAGATGCTCTTGGCAGTCCTGTACAAGGAGAAATTACACAAAAACTTCCCTTTATCTCTAAATTAGGTCTTAGGTATGATTGGAAAAAGTGGTTGACATTTTTTGTTGAAGCAAAGCACACTAAATTAGAAGACAAAAGTAGTTTTATTAATGCAACAGCAGGTACAGATATGGTGGTTTTGTGGGTTTTACCCTTTAAGGCCTCAGTGACCTATGACTCTCGTTTTACACACCTAGGTTATAATTTAGGAACAGGACTTAAAATCTTCTTCTTTGAGACAACTGTCGAAGGATACACAAGACCAACTGTTTACGGTGATGAAGTGGGAATTAATGTAGCTTTGAGAACTTCCTTTTGATGAAAGGGGATGGAGTTAACTCCATCCCCAATTTTTCTTAGTACAATGGCTATGTTTCTTATTTAGTACAAGGATTTAAGGGTGAATTGGCGAAACTATCCCTCGAGGTGATAGGCTTTGTTGAGAGT
>DUTE01000140.1 GCA_012842235.1 Bacillota bacterium | reverse complement strand
GCTGAAACTCCTATTGCAGGTGCTCCTCTAACAACCATATCTTTAATGGCTAAAGCCACATCCTGATAGGTGCTGCATTTTACATAATTTTCTTCATAAGGTAAATAACGCTGATCAAGTAAGATCAGTTGATTTTCCTGCCACAAAATATGTTCCATTCTCTACACCTCCTTAGGACATGGACAACTACATGATTTTTCTTCGTTTTGCAATCTTGGAAGAGCATTTGCCAAAAGCTTTTTTAATTTAGAGGCATTAGCGTCCATTACTTCAACTACCTCTTCGTGGTTGAGTGGTGTTTGGGATATCCCAGCACCAAAGTTTGTCACAGTGGCAATACAGGCATAACAAATACCAGCTTCTCTTGCTAAAGTAACTTCGGGAACATTGGTCATTCCTACCACATCACCACCAAGCTGACGAAACATCCTGACTTCAGCAGGTGTTTCATATCTTGGTCCCTCAGTACATACATAGCAGCCTTCGGAGTAATTTAGATTCATCTTTTCAAGTTCTTCTTTAACAATCGAGCGTATACCTAGACAGTATGGTTCTGTAAAATCGATATGCTTTACCTCAGTCTCATCAAAAAGTAATGCTCTTCTCTTGGTAAAATCTAAAAACTGATCGAGTAGAACAAAAGTACCTGGTGCTAGTTCTTCAGTTAGAGATCCTACTGCGGAGGTAGCTAAGATCCTGCCTACCCCTAGAGCCTTAAGTGCTGCGATATTTGCTCTATAGTTAATAAGATGAGGAGGTACACTGTGACCTTTGCCGTGGCGAGGCAAAAATATTATCTCTTTTTCATTAAAAAAACCCCGATAAAACGTAACTTTGCCAAAAGAGGTCTCTAGGCTATCTTCTACTGTTTGAAAGAGATCGGGGTCATAGACCCCAGATCCCCCAATAATAGCTACAATCACCTAAGATCAGCTCCACAGAAAGCTTGAGCTAGTTTTAATGCAGCCTCCATATCTCTTATATCGACCATCTCTGATCTGCTGTGTACATAACGGCAGGGAATGGAGATAGCTCCTGATGGAACACCTGAGCGGCTTAAATGAATAGCTCCTGCATCTGTTCCACCAAATTCTAGGACTTCCATCTGATAACTAATATTGTTTTTCTCAGCAAGTTCAACAAGCTTTTCTTTGACATAAGGATGAACCATAATGGAGCGATCTTTAACTTTAATTGCAGCACCTTTTCCTAGGCCAACATCCATAGTAAGGCCTTTTGGCGTATCACCTGTAGCTGTTACATCAAGTGCTATACCATAGTCTGGTTCTGTGGCAAAGGCCGCTGTTGTAGCACCTCTTAGACCAACTTCTTCCTGAACTGTAAAGACTGCTACAATATGGTTATCTGTCTCAGGTAGGTTTTGCAATAATTTTACCAATACAGCACATGCAGAACGATTGTCCATAGCCTTAGAGACAAATCTGTTTCCTAAATCTACAAAAGGAGAGATAAAAGAGGCACTATCCCCGATACTAACTAGTTTTTCAGCCTCTTCTTTAGATTCAGCACCAATATCGATATAGAGCTTTTCTCTATTAAGATCACTGATTTTGTCGATCTTTTCTAAGCCAATTACACCGATGGTACCATTGGCAAATCTTACTCTCTCTGCAGGAAGCTGATAGGGATTTACCCCACCAATAAAATCAAAGCGCAAAAATCCATCTTTATCTATATGAGTGACCATAACACCGATCTCATCCATATGGGCTGCAAACATTATCTTTTTGCCGCCTTGTTTGCCCTCTTTTTCGATAATAAGGTTACCTAGAGCATCGGTTTTAGTTTCATATCCCGAAAGCTCTGATTTAATAAGCTCTCTGATGCTATTTTCTGATCCTGAGGGGCCATAGGCTTGTGTCAGTTTTTCAAGTAACTCTTTCATTAAAACTCCACTCCTTTAACAGCAATATCGCCAACAAAAAGTTCAGCTAGTTTTACTAGATGCTGCCAGTCTGTAAGACTCATAACCGTTACTGGTGAATGGATATAACGGCAAGGTACAGCCATAACAGCTGTTGGCACTCCATCTTTACTTAAAGATATCTTACCTGCATCTGTCCCACCTGTGATAGTGCGTTTTACCTGTGTTGGAATATTATTCTCTTCAGCTAGTTTAAAAAGCTTCTCTACTACCTTTGGGTGAGAGATCACTGAACGATCCATTACAGTTATTGCTGGGCCTTTACCAACTGAAGTTGAATAGTTTGCTTCATCTGTATCGCCAACATCTGAAGCAGTTGTGCCTTCTAGGACAAGAGCAACATCAGGTTCTACACGATAACTTGCAGGTCCAGCCCCTCTTAGGCCCACTTCTTCTTGGACTGTAAAGACAAAATATACTGGACAATCAAATTCGACTTTTGTTAGTTCAACTAGTGCTGCACAACCTGCTCTGTCATCAAAAGCTTTACCTAAAACTAAATCACCCATTTGTTGATATTTAGTGGTAAAGATCGCTACAAAGCCAAAAAGCTAGTAAAAATCG
>DUTE01000139.1 GCA_012842235.1 Bacillota bacterium | reverse complement strand
TATAGCTGGTAGAATATGTGCACCAACTTCTATGACTATGGTTTTGAATTACTTTGATCATGCATTACCTACTCGAACTGTTGCGGATTTAGCATACGATTCATTTAATAGAATTTACGGGAATTGGCCTTATGTTGCGGCTGTAGCAGGGGAGTTGGGGTTGAAATCTTATGTTACAAGATATCCTGACTGGCGAGGTGTAGAAGAACAGATTCTTAAAGGTTATCCTGTAATAATAAGTATTAATTTTGGAGCGAATCAACTTAAAAACTCACCAATTACTTCTACCGCAGGTCATATAATAGTAGTTAGAGGTTTTACTGAAGATGGTCAAGTTGTCTGTAATGATCCTGCTGCATCAACTAAAGCCCGAGGACAAGTAGTTTATGATAGGCAAGAGTTAAGAAGAGCTTGGAATAATGGTGTTGCTATTATAACTGAGATAGAGCCTGAATCTAGTAATAAGAAATGGTTAGTAGCAGGAGTAGTTACAGGAATCGCAGTCACTTTATTAATGTGGCTTTTGCTTAAGTAAAAATTAATTGATAATATTATTAAGGGAGAAAAAACTAGCAAGACTAAATTGCTAACACTCTTTTCTAAATCAATTAGGTCTAAAGGGGCATTCTGTGTTAATTGCGCTTATTTGAAGGAAATAGGGCATTCCACTAGAATATTAATTTAACTATAAAAGGTATAAAGTTTGTAACCGGAAGGGGGGGAGTAAATGTACTGGTTGATTCTTCGTTTGATAGAGTTTTGGAAGTCGAATAAGGGCCGGAGATTGACGGTTATGACTGTTCCTGATGGTCATGGTGAGGTTAAAACGATATCTGTTTCTGTCTTAGGTCTTTATACCACTTGTACTATTTTAGTTGTTGCTTTAATTGTAACGGGTTTAATTTTTTGGAATTATTATTCGGTTCGTAATAGTTACACTACTACCTTTGAGTTATTGCAAAAGAAAAATAATCAATATGAGGCGGTCTTAGAAGGTTCTAAGGAACAACGAGAAGTTGTGGAAACACTTCTTATTGAGACAGAACAACTAAGAGATAGAGTTAAACAATTGGAAAATACTTTTAGTGATGTAAATAAACTACTTGAACAAACAGGAAGACAACCGGTTCAACTTCCTCCACCTCCGGAAAAAAAGAAAACTCAAGTTAGTACTCAGAATATATCCACCAAATATGAGATTAATAGGTTAAATACTTCTGCACCGAAAAGTTCTGTAGCTATGGCTAGTGTGGCACTTGCTGCCGCAAATGAAAACTATGAACCAGAGCCAACAGATCAAGAACTACTTCTTAGATTACAAGAAGAGTTGGGTGATTTAAAACAGGATTTAGGTATGGTAGAAAATACTGGTAATACAGCTAGGACTGTTCTAGCAAAAGAAAAACAAGATATAGATAGGACTCCAAGTATTTGGCCAGTAAGAGGGGGTTATATCTCATCTCCCTATGGCTGGAGGAATCACCCTATATTAAACCAGGTAAAGAGGCACACAGGTATTGATATAGCTGTAATAAGAGGGACACCTGTAAGAGCAACCGCTGATGGTAAAGTGGTTTTTACTGGATGGAATAGTGGTTATGGAATTCTTGTGGAAATAGATCATTATAATGGGCTCAGAACCTATTATGCACATTTGACTAGGGCGGTTGTTCAAAAAGGAGATACTGTTAAAAAAGGTCAACTGATTGCTTATTCAGGTAATACAGGTGTTTCTTCAGGAGATCATCTTCATTATGAGATTAGGAAAAATGGCAAGGATATTAATCCGATCAATTATTTACCATAGGGGTTGATTCAATGTTCGGGAGAAAGAAATCCCGTGAGAAGACAGTGCCAGTAAGTGGCGCAGATGAGAGGAGATATAGGCCTATGACTGCTACAAAGACAGTCGATACTGTCATTGGGAAAAATACTGAGCTTACGGGTAATATAAAATCTACTGGTACTGTGCGAGTAGATGGGAAATTCGATGGTGAAATAGATACTACATCTGATGTAGTAATTGGTGAAGAGGGCTATATTAAAGGTTTTGTAAAGGCAAATAATCTAGTAGTTGCTGGACAATTAGAGGGAGATACAGAAGTTAAAAGCCGTTTAGAGATAGTACCTACAGGTTCTTTGGTTGGGAACGCAAAAACTGGAGTTTTGGTAATTGAAGAAGGAGCAGTATTCAAAGGACAAGTTGAAATGGCTGTCAAAGAGGGCAAAGGTAGTATAAAACAGACTATTACACCAACCAAAGGTTTTAATAAAGAAACTGTGGTAGTTAATAAATAATAAAAAAGAAACTGAGGCAAACAGCCTCAGTTTCTTTTAATTATAAACAGGCTACCGGGAGGTGACTAAGTGGGAAATTAATCAAGCCATTTTGATGCGGCTACATTGCTTGGAGGTACAAGGATAGACAGACTATTAATAGCTTCACCTAATGATTTAGATATTACTTCAGCCATCTGCATTACGAGATTCAGTCGAGTATTTTGTAAAACGAAATATTCCATAAACCCACCTACATTGACTATCCCCACAATATTCATATCCCCAACCTCTTGTAAATCCTTGTTTACTCCGGTACCAGGTTTAAGTGCTCCATCTTTTAAGCTTAAATAACCAATGCTCTCGGTTTGGCCTAAACATGCATCTATAGCAATTATAAAAGGTTCTTTTAGGTTAAAACGTATAGATGCTAGCTTTTCAGACAGATTAGCAGCATGTACAGGGTCGTCTAAAGTACCAAAAACAGGTATTTGAGGATATGCTTTATTTAATAAGGTTCCAGTTAGTGGACCTAGAGAGTCCCCTGTAGAACGGTCTGTACCTATACATACAATGGCAAGTTGTTTACCTGTAGGTACATAACAAGATTCAAGTCTAGTACTAATCTCTTTAGAAAGGTGACTTGATGCAAACTTATCTTTATAATGGATTCTAAACTGTTGTACTTGTCCTCCAAAAAGCCACATGAGCATCTTCCTCTCTATTTGGCTAGTAGAACACTCACAAACAGTATATGTAGATGCACAATAATTATGCTAAAAAAATAAAAAAACTGTGCAATTAACGTAATTGCACAGAAAGAGATTAAAAGATATGGTGAATCTTTAAGCTATTGTTAAAAGTTACATTCAACCAATAGAAGCGAATTGTGTTACATCTAATGCATATTTTGACGATTTACCACGAACTATAAGAAAGAGGCAAAAATTATTGTCATAAGTATATCCTAAATTTACGTTGGCTTTATGACAGAACTTGTG
>DUTE01000138.1 GCA_012842235.1 Bacillota bacterium | reverse complement strand
GGGTATAGGTATAGGTAAGTCCACGAATAAATTGCTTACCTAAAGAATCTTCAAAGAGAGATTCTTGATCCCCTAAAACCAAAAAATGGGGTCCATTCTCATATTTGGCTCTTGCTTGTTTTATTTAGGGGATCAAGAATCTCTCTTTGAAGATTCTTTAGGTAAGCAATTTATTCGTGGACTTACCTATACCTATACCCAAGGTAGTGTCACGAGTTCATTTGCCTATAGCCAACTATCAGGTGAAGTTATCCCAGGCTCTACAGTACTTATCTATATAAACAATCAGCTTGTAAGAACACTAACCCCAGAAGAGACAAAAACCGGTTTTTATGAGGCAAATGGTATTGCTTTAGCTAAACTAAAATTGAACTATATTCACATTGTCGCTAAAGATCCCTCGGGGACAATAACTGAATCAAACTATCAAGTTGTTGGCCAACCTCGGATCTATTTGCCAAACACCGTCTATCTCCAAGCTGCTACTGGTTATTACCGTGCCCCAGAAAAGATAGATTTTGAAGGGACAATGACAGGTATCTCAACCCGAATAGGTGGCAAAAAATATAGTCTTTGGAACGATCTTTTAATATTAAATCGCTTTGACGAAATTGGTTCTAAAGGTGCAAACCGTCTATCTCTTTATGCTCAACCTTGGGACAACTTTCTTTTGGATGGCAGTGTTTATTTCTTGCCTGGATCATCCTTAGACAAAACAGGTGGATCATTGTATTTACACACATATTTTCCTCGTTCTTTTTGTGGCCTTAAAGTATATTCTCTACCTGTTGGTATCTCAGAGTTTTTTAAAGAAAAAGCTGGCAATGGCCAAGAATATACTTTAATGTGGATGCCTGATGAATACTGGCTTTTTCAGTTGTTAAAAAGCCGACGCTATGTACCAGAAACCAGAATAAATAACAATCGATTAGCATTGTCTATGCAAAAGACCCTACAAACCCCAAGTAAAGCCACTACTACTCTTACCTATTTCACTGAGTCTTTTGATCAAAAAGATCAACTTTCTGCCCATAAAACCCAAGGACTTATGTGGAAGTACCGGGAAAGAGCTCTGAATTCACATATTGATAGTTCTTTAATTCTAAAACAAAATCTCCTCTCTACACCTGATTTAACCGACTATCCTTATGAAGAGCTTGAAATTACAGCCTCTGTAGCTGAACTTTTTGGCAGAAACTACCTACTTTCCCATTCTTTAGCTTATAAAAATAATACAGCACAAGGTCAAATGAAAACGCAAAACCTGACTCTTGATGCCTCTGCTAAAGGCACAATTGAAGGTGTAACTGCATCTTTAACATTATCAGCTATTTATGGCCCTGTTTCACAGTTTCAAAAGAACTTAGCTTTTAATCAAATGAGACTTCGTTTAATTTTTGATCAAATCGTTAACAAACAACTCCGTCTAAGCAGTAATTTAATTCGTGTTTGGCAAAGAGACTCTAGCAAAGACTCTTCCCAAGCTGAAGCAGCTGTTTTCTATCTGCTCCCTCAAGCTCAACTAAAAGCTGGAATTGAGTACCAAGTCAATCATAATCACACAGATCAAAAGGTTCTTTCAGGAAACCTTGAATTGAAAAAACCTTTTGCCAATGGTTTAACCTTCACACCTCAGCTTAAAGTAAGTCTGGCAAACCCTAGCAATACTTTTTCTTACTTTATTGGTTTTGAACTTAGTCAATCTATAGGGCTTGCCTCCTCTAGATTTTACACATTTACTTATTCAGATGAACCTCCCCTATCTTATATAACCGGGCGTGCATTTTTAGATACGAATCAAAACAATCTTCTTGATCCTCATGAAGAAGTACTTGCGGAAATACCGATTAAACTTGATAACTATATCGATTACACTGATGATAAGGGGCGGTTTCTCTTTAGTGATATCTTACCTGGTGAATATATCCTTGGTTTTGATGAATATCAACTACCAGCAGACTATACTCCACTAACTGATAACAGATTAATAGTACTTAAAGAATACGAGTCAGCTGAAGTAGACTTGCCCCTAACTATCTTAGGCAATGTAACGGGAGTTGTCTTTTGGGACTTAAACGAAAATGGAATTAGAGACGATAATGAACCACCTGTAACACTAGCTACAGTTATGTTAGATAACAAAGAAAAAACCATTACCGATTCTTCTGGTAATTTTCTCTTTGATCGAATTAAACTTGGCAAGGTTTCCATAACCATAGATAAAAAAAGCCTACCTCAAGGAGCAATAGTGCCAGGAGAAATGGAATTTGATTTAACCAAAGAAAATAACGAACTAAACATCTCTCTACCCATAGTTCTTAAAACCCAAATATAGGTAAAAAGCCCCTATCATTGTGGTATGACAATGATAGGGGCTTTTTCTTTGTTAACCTCTAGTAGTAAACTGCAAAAAGGCCACCGATAATATGAACAACCCCAATTATAATAGAACCCCAAAGCCATGCCATATGTCTATTAACACTTT
>DUTE01000137.1 GCA_012842235.1 Bacillota bacterium | reverse complement strand
TTCCACAGGCACATTGTAACGTTTAGATATAGCCCAGAGACTTTCTCCTTTTTCCACACGATGTGTGACTCCTTTAAATGGAAGAATTGTTAGTTTTTGGCCTATGTTAATTCGATCGTGACTTTTTAATTCGTTTGCACCTATCAATGTGTCCACATCAAGATTATATTGCCTTGCTATGCTCCAAAGACTTTCCCCTTGCTTTACTTCATGCACACGGACTCTATCCCATACAGTGAGTCGTTCCTGTGCTACTAACTCTGATTCAGTCTCAGGTTCTGTATCTAACTCATACTCCTCCATTAACTCCTCAGCTAGACCCTGAGAAATTAATAGATCTTCAGGTTCTTGTCCTTCTAAATATAGGAGATCTTCATCGACACCACCGCCGATATTGTCTTCCCAAGGAAATGTAAAATTACTAATTGAACTCCAAATAAAATAAGTCCCTGAGCCTATCAGAATTGCAAGGGCAATGCCATAAATGAGCAGGCTTTTTGGCCATGGTCGCTGTGGCATTTTTTCATCCCACCCTATATACTTTTGTCCCACACTTATAAAATATTCTCTTAGGACATGCTTATCCCTGCAAAATACTGCTCAAAAAAAGTATAACCGAACACAGGCCAAGCTAATCAAACGTATTCTTAAAGAATAAAGACATAAATGGTGTTTTTAACCAAAAAAGGCCCCTACAGGTCTTTATTCCTGCAGGGGTTAAAATTAATTCTATTTGATTAAGCTTTATTAGACGAGCCAAACAAGCGCATTTTACTCTTTACAACCTCTTTCATAGCATCTTTACTTGGACCAAGAATCTTTCTTGGATCATATTCATTAGGTTGCTCTTTAATAATCTTTCTTACACCCTGAGTAAATGCTAAACGGATCTCAGTATCGATATTAATCTTCTGCACACCAACAGAGATCGCTTTTTTAATTGCTTCATCAGGTACTCCTGATGCACCGTGAAGTACGATAGCGCAATCGACTACATCACGGATCTCTTTGAGACGCTCAAAATCTAATTTAGGCTCTCCGTGGTAGAGACCATGTGCTGTACCGATAGCTACAGCCAAAGCGTCTACATTAGTTAGTTCAACAAACTTTTTAGCATCTTTTGGATCTGTCATAAAAGCGTCTTTAGCATCTACTGAGATATCATCTTCTGTACCACCAATACGACCGAGTTCACCCTCAACTGAGATGCCAACCGCATGGGCTACATCGGCCACTTTTTTAACGATTGCAACATTTTCCTCAAAAGGATAATGTGAACCGTCGATCATTACAGCTGTAAAGCCGCCACGAACACACTTCATTGCCTGATCAAAACTTGTACCATGATCAAGGTTTAACGCTACAGGAACACTTACTTGATCTGCTGCGGTTTTTACCAAAGCAACAATATATTCTAAACCTGCATATTTAATTGCACCTTGGCTTGCTTGCAGAATAACTGGGGATTTTTCTTCCTCAGCAGCTTCAACAATTGCCTGAATTATCTCCATATTGTTAACATTAAAAGCACCAACTGCATAGCCGCCTTCTTTTGCCGCTTGCAGAATTTCTTTTCCAGATACTAGAGGCATATCTATAACCTACCTTTCAAGACAAGTTGGATATCTTAAAGTTCGTCACAAAGTTAGCGATTCCCTTTACTCTTGTGATATTCTCTCTAATTTTTCATCAAACGAAAGATATATATTGACCGTTTCCCCAGCAACTAGTCTATTTATAGCTACAGTATCTTTAATATCATACCAACGGCCATCTACAGATAGAAGTCTCCTTTGGGCAGGATCTATAGCCTGAATTTTGATTTGGTAACATTTTTTGGAAAAAAGCAGCTTAACTATCTTGCTTTCTTTTTGCCAAATCCAAGCTGCATATTGGTTATCAGCTATGATCTCTTGTAGCTCGCTAAGAGAAATCTCTTTATCATCTTTTTTTATCTCTGCTGAATGTACTAACTCATTACTTATATAAAGTCCATCGGAATTTTGATATTGAAGATATATGCGGTCTTCTAGAAAAACTACGCCTAAGGGGCAAACCTTTGTAGTTAGCTCTTTTGCCCTTGTGCTACATATACCACAAAACACAAAAAGAATAACAAAAATTACCAGATGTCTTCTTAACATTTTAAAGCCTCCCTACCTTCTTATTGCTACCATTTTGGGTAAAGAGGCTCTAAATTATACCTTTTTTACTTTTTTTCTGAACGATATTTTAAAGCTGCAGCGATAAAACCAGTAAATAAGGGATGGGGATTTGTTGGTCTAGACTTGAATTCAGGATGAAACTGAGTGCCTAAAAACCAAGGATGATCCTTGTTTTCAATAATTTCAACTAGATTTTTCTCTTCCCAAATACCACTTACAACTAGACCTGCTTCTTTAAGTTGATCTGCAAAACTAGGGTTAATCTCGAATCTATGGCGATGTCTTTCCCTAGCAATAGTTGTACCATAGAGCTTTTGAGCCAATGTATCCTGCACTAAATTGCATTCATAAAGCCCAAGCCTCATTGTACCACCGAGCATTTCTTGGTCTCTTTGTTCTGCTAAGATATCGATAACAGGATAGGGGGTGTGAGGATCAAACTCTGTACTGTTTGCGCCATATAGTCCTAAAACATTGCGGCTATATTCAATTACAGCACACTGCATACCCAAACAGATACCAAAGAAAGGAATAAGGTTTTCTCTAGCATATTGTATCGTTTTGATTTTGCCTTCTACACCTCTATAACCAAAACCACCAGGGACTAAAATGCCATCAACATCTGCAAAAACTTCGTCTAAATTAGCTTTTTCATTTTCAAGATCTTCAGCATCAACCCATTTTATATCTACTTTACTCTCATTGGCAACCCCACCATGTTTCAAAGCTTCTACCACTGAAAGGTAGGCATCAGGAAGGGCTACATATTTACCTACTATAGCAATCTTTACACTATGAGCAGGATGCTTTATCTTATCGACCATAGCACGCCATTCTTTGAGATCATGTTCAGTACAGTTAAGTTGTAACTTTCTTATAACAATCTCGTCTAGTCCCTCTTGTTCAAAAATTAGAGGCACATCGTAAATTGTCTCAGCATCAACATTTGGGATAACTGCTTCTTTTTCGATATCACAAAATAGAGCTATCTTCTCTCTTATCTGCATAGATAATGGTCTGTCTGAGCGACAAACAATAATATCTGGTTGTATACCGATACCTCTTAGCTCTTTAACACTGTGTTGGGTTGGTTTAGTTTTAAGTTCTTCTGCTGATTTTATATAAGGAACTAAGGTTACATGGATGTACAAAACTCGATCTTTACCTACATCGCTTTTCATTTGTCTAATAGCTTCAAGATAAGGAAGGCTTTCTATGTCACCTACTGTGCCACCTATCTCTACAATTACAACATCAGCATTACTTTCTTTGGCCACTCTATTAATAGCGGCTTTAATTTCGTTGGTAACATGGGGTATAACCTGTACTGTACCGCCAAGATAATCTCCACGACGCTCTTTATTTAAGATTGACCAATAGATTTTTCCTGTAGTTACACTATTTAAGTAAGTAAGATCCTCGTCAATAAATCTTTCATAATG
>DUTE01000136.1 GCA_012842235.1 Bacillota bacterium | reverse complement strand
CTAATTGGTCGAGGGCTTAACCAATTAACCATTCTTCCACTATGCACTTTTGAAGGTCCTAATCTCTAAAAGCTTGACATACAAGCTTTTGCATGCTAATATAACTTTGCATGTTATTTTAGGGTTAGTTAAAAAGTTTATAATTTCCGGTGACTATAGCGAAGAGGACCCACCTGTTCTCATACCGAACACAGAAGTGAAACCCTTCAGCGCCGATGGTACTGCAGTGGAGACGCTGTGGCAGAGTAGGTCGTTGCCGGAATTATTTTAATAGCCCCTCAGGCTTAGTCTGAGGGGCTATCATCATGTTATATATAGAAAGAACAATAGATCGCAAGACCGCAAACGCAAAAAAATGTGTTAATATATTGACAGGAGGGTTTTTGCGATCTATGCTGAATCAGCTTTATAGTGGAGGTGATGCTATGAAAAAAATAAGCCTAGTGGTAATAATGATTTTGATAACAGTTTCTCCGCTTATGGCTGACTCTATAGAAGATATACACAAAGCAATATTACAAAGTGATTTAGAAACTGCTTTGACCTACAGTGAATCGTCAGAGCAAGAAGGACTAATATTATTATCTATTGCACATAAAGAATATTTAAATCTTTTAGCAGAGAGTTTGCTTCTTTTATCAGAAGAAAAAAGTACAGAGCCGATATGTGATGAAATCGTTAACGAATTTATTGAAGTTAGGGCCATTTATTTAAAGTTAGTTGACAAGATTGACAAAAAGACGGAAGATGTAATGTGGGAGTTGGTTTTAGAATCGCCCTTAAGTGTTACTGATTCTATGCAAAAAGGTGCTAGCCTATATAGTGATTATTTATTTAACCTTTTAATAAGGAAGTATCCTAAAGATTATGCAGAAGTTAAGAGTATTATTTTAGGTTATTTACCTTTAGCATATGAAAATCGTCTTTTGTTGTTAACTGTTAATCCACCAGCTAAAGAGGACTTGCTTAAGGTACTAATGGAAGAAAAGCCTTATAGGCTGGATATGGACCTGTCAAAAGTAAGAGAGTATTTGTCAAATTAATAGACAAAGTTAAGCTTACTTAAGCAGGAATATTTAAGGATGTAGAGAATCTATACAAAGTTAGTGGTAGCATTTCCTGTATTCAGTATTCTAGTTATTACGACTAAGTTATTATTTGTGTCCACTGACTTTGAACACAGATCTTCTACATTCTGAGATGTACTGTGTTTTTGTTGTGGCTTTTTTTATGCCCTTTTGGGTAAAAATTGTTTATAGGAGGTAGAGAAAATGGCAGATATCCTCGAAATCCGTTGGCATGGCCGCGGTGGACAGGGTGCTAAGACAGCTGCTTTGCTAATGGGTGAATCAGCCGCTGAAGCTGGTAAATACGTACAAGCTTTCCCAGAGTACGGCCCAGAACGTATGGGTGCACCAGTTACAGCTTACAATCGTATTAGTGATAATCCTATTCGTTTGCATTGTAGCGTGGAAAACCCAAAGTATGTTATTGTTCTCGATCCAACCTTCTTTGGTGCCGTTGATTTTACAAGTGGCATAAAAGACGGTGGAGCAATTTTAATTAATACTCCAGAATCACCAGCTGAGTGGAAAGAAAAACTGGCTATTACAGGTAAGGATATTAGAATCTACACAGTAGATGCTTCTAAGATTTCTAAAGAAGAAGTTGGTGGAAACTTCCCTAATACACCAATGTTAGGTGCACTTATAAAAGTTACTGGAGTATTGCCTGAAGACGAAGCATTAGATGCTATTGGTAGCAAGCTAGCAGTTAAATTCCGTAACAAACCAGAATTGGTTGATAGAAACCTCAAAGCTATTAAGAGATCCTTTGAGGAGGTGCAAAGCGAATGACAGATAAAAAGAAGAGAATTGAACCAGATGCTAGCTGGAAAGAGATTCCCATGGCTGGCATTATTCCTAACGCAGGTTCAGCTCAAGAGTTTAAAACTGGTGACTGGAGAGTGCGCAAGCCGATCCATGATGAAGATAAATGTATTCATTGTCTTCGCTGCTGGGTTTATTGTCCTGATGTTTCAATTTTGGTCGAAGATGGTAAGGTCGTTGGCATAGATTATGATCACTGCAAAGGTTGCGGTATCTGTGCTAAGGTATGTCCTGAAAAAGTTCAGGCTATTACAATGGTTTCTCAAAGTGAAGAATAATTTAAATTTATATAGTTCGGAAGGGGGAAATATAGAATGAAGATTCGTCATTCCCTTACCGGTAACGAAGCTATGGCTGAAGCTATGCGTCAGATTAACCCTGACGTTGTTGCTGCCTATCCAATTACTCCTCAAACAGAGATTGTGCAGCTTTTTTCTAATGCTGTAGCCGACGGTAAAGTTAATACAGAATTTGTTACGGTTGAAAGTGAACACAGTGCCATGAGTGCAACAATTGGTGCTGCCTCTGCAGGTGCACGTTCTATGACAGCTACCTCAGCAAATGGTTTAGCTTATATGTGGGAAGTTGTCTATATAGCTGCTTCAATGAGACTTCCTATTGTTATGCCGGTTGTAAACCGTGCATTAAGTGGTCCTATTAATATCCATTGTGACCATAGTGATTCCATGGGTGCAAGAGATTCTGGTTGGATTCAGATCTACTCTGAAAACAGTCAGGAAGCTTATGATAACTTGATTCAAGCAATTCGCATTGCAGAGCATAAAGATGTTCACTTGCCAGTTATGGTTTGTATGGATGGCTTTATTATCAGTCATGGTATGGAAATTATCGAAGCTGAAGATGATGAGACTGTCCGCAAATTTGTTGGCACACGTGAGCCAATGTACAGTCTTTTAGATAAAGACAATCCTATCACAATGGGTCCATTGGATCTTCAAGATTTCTACTTTGAGCACAAAAAACAACAAGCAGAAGCTATGAAAAACTCTGCTGAGGTTATTTTGGAAGTAGCTAAAGAGTGGAATGAGATTACTGGACGTCAGTATGACATGATTGAAGAGTACCGTATGGAAGATGCAGAAATTGCCGTTGTTGTAATTGGTTCTGCAGCTGGTACTTCTAAAGTTGTTGTAGATCAACTTAGGGAGCAGGGTGTAAAAGCTGGTCTTGTAAAGATCCGCGTATTCCGTCCTTTCCCTAAAGAAGAGATAGCTAAAGCTTTAGCAAATACTAAGGCCGTTGCTATTCTTG
>DUTE01000007.1 GCA_012842235.1 Bacillota bacterium | reverse complement strand
CACCTCAAGTTATATGTCCGCTGGTTGAAAACAAAATTACTTGATCAATTTTAAACTCACCAAACTCAACATCTTTGTTATCTAAAAAGAGACTCTCAAGATCGTTTTTATCACCTTTGTCGCGATAATCTTTTAACCTAGAGACAGTAAGATGAGGCAAGAAGGGCTTGTCTCTTTGATAAAAAGAAAGAGTTCTTTCAACTGTTTGTGCTAGATCGATAAGTTCTTCTTTTCCTTTTTTAGCTTCAATAAATAAGACTCGTGGGTTTTTCTTACTAGGAAAGGCATTTATACCATTAAGACTAAGGTTAAAAGCTTTTTTATCTTTAAGACCATCTCTAAGAGCTTCTTTAATAGTATCTATTTCCTTTACTGGTCTTTCACCTAAAAAGCATAAGGTAAAGTGGAGATTTTCCACTCTAACCCTTTTTCCTGGTATATCCATCTTCTCTAGCCAATTTTCAATGTTTTTGGCAACTGAATTAACTACTGGAACTGCGATAAAAAGGCGCATCTAATCACCCCTATTAGAGACAAAGTGAGCCTAGGGGCTCACTTTGCTTCTATCATTTTCACATTGTCAAACCAGATGGTGCCTGTACCAGGATAAGCAAACAGAGCTAACCTAAACGCTTGAGTCTTTGCTGGTATTGTTATTGTGGCTTTAATCTCTCGCCAATCAAATGTACCAGTTAACGGACGAGTAAGATCCTTTCTTTCTGTCCACTGTTTATTTGTTCCCTGAAGCCAATAAGAGATATTGACTCCTCCTTCTTCCTGGCCTTGAGGTAGCTGCCAGTCTTCAATTTTCATCCAGACTGAGACCTCATAGGTTTTGCCAGGTTCTACTGGTATATCTTGATAAGCTCTTCCAGCAAAGTTATTAGGTACATCAAGACTAGAAACCTCAATTTTTAAGCTTGCATTACCGTCTATGTTCTCATCCTTATCCATAACTGCCTTATTGGGAGATGTAGCAAAGATCCAATTGATAGACCAATAGTCTGGCAGACCATTTTTATCCCAATCCATGCTCATATCACCATTAACTACCAGATTGCCATCGGTCCAAGCAAATATTGGGCTTGCTAGAATAAGGACAACAATTAAAGTGAGAAGTTTGTTTCTCAACTCCTTTTCACCTCCTTTGAAGAGATTCTTTTTTTTGCGGTCTAATCCTGCCACAATAATTTTATCTTCCTTTCTTTCTTGTTCTTCTCTGGCCTTAAAAACTGCAAAAAGGCCCCAAGGAGGGGCCTTAGGGCCTTATATTCAGTTTTGGGTCCTACATGCTTTTGCTAGGAGTTATTGGGGCCGGTTCATCTGGGTATACTGACTTAGATCTTGAGCTACCTGCTGTTTGTATGGAGTGCCTACACTAGGTTGCCTGCCACTTTGATACTGAGATAGAAGTTGCTCTTCGGCAAGCTGAATCATACGTCTGACCATATTGCCACCTACTGCACCACAGTCGCGCGATGTCATGTAACCCCAGTAACCATTTTGAATTGCTGAAGTGTCAATGTTAAGTTCGTTAGCCACTTCGTACTTGAACTGATCAAGTGCCATTTTAGCACCTAAAACCACAGGATTGTTAGTTGTAGAACTTCCAGTACCCATTAAACTTCACCTCCTGGCATCAATTATTGTACCCTTGGGGAGGTGAATGATGTTACTTTGTTTCTTCTAGAAGTGGAAACCCTAACCTACAAAAGCACTGAGTTCTTGGGCTCTATTATTAGAGACCCTAACTAATATCACTCTACCTTTAAGCAAAACCCGATCTTTTTGGATAACTTCAACCGCTACTTCCACATGCCTTTTACCAATTAAGACAACTATAGCCTCAGCACAAAGATCATCTTCTGGTAAAATGGGGTTTTCTAACTCAAAGCTCATAGCACGAAGTGTAGCGATACCTGTTTTCTCATAAGAGCAGGCTTCAGTTGCTGCATCGATTGCTAAACCACAGGGAACAGTAGTCATAGGGTGTAGATCTTTGCCAAGAGGTTTGTTTCCTTCTTCGGCCTCCATTAGATGCTTATAGACATCTGTACTCATATACACAACTGCCTTATCACCTACACTTACCTTCCCATCTACTTTGATAAAGTGTTCAATTTTCAAAGCACCTTTTCTCATGAGTCTAACCTCTTTTCTGTGTTTAGGATTCTTCCATAACCAACAACTAAAAGTTAAAGAGGGAGAACACCTATCTAATCTTAATAATCTTTAATACTCTAATATGACACCGATATACTCTTCTTTACCACTAAGTATCATTTCATAGGCCTTTTTTGCTTCTTGGAAACTATAGCAATGAGTAATTAAGCCCTGAAGGTTTAATTTACCGGTCTCTAGTAGCCTAACAAACTCTCTAACATTTCGTCCTTCAGTCCAGCGAACATATTGCAAAGGATAGTCTATTGCCAAAGCCTCGTAATTTTTGTCATAGCGACCTGGCCCACCTGCTCTAGTAACGATAACCTCGCTCTCTAGTTGAAACATGGTCTCACGTGTAAGCTCTAGAGGTAAATCACCTACGACTACAAGACGCCCTCCCTTTCTTAAGGCGTTAAGAGCTTCATTAGCAAGCTTTGGCGATTTGCTCGCTGCTGAAATAACCACAGCATCTACACCTTGACCAAGATATTTTTTGATGGTTTCTGGATTTATCATATCAGGTGTACCAGCTAGTTCTGCACCATACTCTTTTGCCAGAGTGGCCTTGTTTTCATCAAGATCACTTGCGATTACACGATAGCCAGCAAAGGTTGCCATCTGCACTGTAAGTTGGCCAATAACTCCAAGACCAATAACCCATACACTCTCGCCAAACTGCATTTTTGCCTCTCTTAGACCATGCATGCTAATTGCACCAAGACCAACAAAGCTCGCCTCTTTAGGATCAGTCTCTTCTTTAAGAGGAGCCATCAGTGTAAGTGGTACAGAAAGATATTGGTTATGATGTACATAAGGTGCACCGTAAACTGCAACCCTTGTACCTACAGGATATGGTACATCTTTACCTTTCTCTACTATACGTCCTACTGCCTGATAACCTAGGTTAAGAGAACCACTACCTTGGGATATCGAATTACGTATTAGGCCTGATTCGGTTCCTGCAGAGATGAGACTATATTCTACTTTAACTAATGCTTGAACATCATTGAAACTTGGGATAGGCATCTCTTTTAAGACAATTTCTTTTTTAGAACCATCAATGTAAATACCTTGATTTTGCATAGTCTTTTCCATCCTAAAATCTCCCTTCTGCTTTTACAAAACAAAATGAATCATATTGACATCTTTTGCTACATTGATCCTTTTTTAAAGGTTTTGGTATCTGATTTTGATCAAGTAACATATTAACTTCGTCTATTAGATGCTCTAACCTGGGTATAGCAACATCTAAATCAACAACATGTTTTATATTAGGCTGAGTAAAAAAGACAACGGCTTCAACTGGCTTG
>DUTE01000135.1 GCA_012842235.1 Bacillota bacterium | reverse complement strand
GCAAAAAAAATTATTCGAATCGGCACCAACTGTGTTAAATCACGACTGATGTTACTTCTTGAATAACCTGATAATTTTTCCAAATCCGATGAGGTAACACCAAATGTTCCATTTTCAATATCTTTATCTCCAATGACTGCACAACTGTCTTGAAGCAGTTTAAAAATGTGGTCAATTCTCTTTTTCATGCTACCTGTTTCCTTTCTAATAAAGCAACCGCTTTCAACATGTGCGATACTTTTTCAGCAACCTTTTTTCATGATCGCTAGTTTCTTCTTTCATTGCAATTAATGTCTGGTGTGCGTCACTTTATCACTTAGCATTATATCGAATACGCTCGTTATCACTCGATTACGAGTTTACCACGTTTTATGTTGAATTGCTGCATTTTCTGCTGGCAGACCAAATGAATCCCAAGCCATTGGGTGAAGCACATTATAGCCTTGCATTCTTTTATAGCGGGCCAATACATCGCCGATAGAATAGTTTCTTACATGACCCATATGAAGCCTTCCGGAAGGATAAGGTAACATCTCTAGGCAATAAAACTTTTGCCTATCATCTGGCATAGTTTTAAAAGCATTGGTTTTTTCCCATTCTGCCTGCCACTTGGTTTCGATTAACTCAAAATTATACCGATCGCTCATTTTCTGTACACCTCTTTTTCATAAAAAAACTCGCCCCTAAAAAAAGGGACGAGACTATCTCGTGGTACCACCCTACTTCTAATGGTTGAGCTGCGGCCTTTTACTCAATTGGTTATTATCAATACTTCCCATAAGGAAGCTAGCTAGCCCAATCGCATTACTCTAGGCACGATAACGAGTGCTAAGCGCAAGAAACTAGCCTTAATCTAGGTTCATTTCTTGGCCTCTGAGGCGAGTTCAGATAAAAAAGTTTCCGGATTGCACCAAACTCCGGCTCTCTAATCTAACAAACATCTTTTACCTTACTACTCCTCTTCATCGGCTATTAGCTATTATATATAGTTTAAGATAATACGTAATTAATTATAGCTAATACAATATACACTGTCAACTGATATACCACTGATAAGTCTTCGAACTAGAGTTAAGTATTCCCTAAAACCTTACTAAAATAGTAAAAGGAGATTTAAAAGTCCCACATCTTTTTTTGGGAAACGCAGAATTGCTAATGCTACTTGTAATTTAAAAACCTTAAAACCTAGTACATAGCGATTAATGCCTCTGTTTTTTAGAACATACAAATAGAAGCCTTTCTGCATGGCGATTAGGCACTCCTAAATCCCAGGCTCTAAAACAATCATCTAACACTAAATTTGAACGACGAATAGCCCACTTTATCTCATTTACTGAGTGAATCCTCTGCTTTAACCTATACTTTTCTTGTTTGCCGTTAAACTTTGAATCTACGTCATAAACAAGATACGATCCTCGTCTTCTGCTTTTTAAAAGATATTGTGCATCATTAATACTCTCTTTAGCAAAAGCTCCGTGCATTACTCTTGCTCTCTTTCTACCATGTACATCAAAGACTATAATCCCGTCTTCTTTTAAGATTAGAGCAAGATTAGTTAAAGCTTTTTTTAACTGATAGCGACTTAAATAGTTTAGAACATCAAGTGGTAGATAAATTACATCCCATCTTTTTTCTGAAGAAAAACTACAGATATCTCCATGATAAACATGAGCACTTGTACGTTTTTTTGCAAGCTTTAGCATCTGTTTATCTCTATCAAGACCTGCAGGTTTAAGACCTAAGTCATTCATAGCTTTGATAAAGAGGCCGCTCCCACAGCCGGCCTCTAATATGTCACTACAATCTCGATCTCCTATAGCCCTAAGATAACATTGAGCATATTTTGCATAAGGTTGTTGAGACATAAACAGATCATATATAGAATTAAATACTTTGCTCACTTTTTAATTCCTCAATAACTCTAGGTGCATCCTGCCAAAGCTTACCTAAGCCATAATATTCTCTCTTTTCATCAGAGAAAACATGCACAATAATATCAGCAAGATCAATTAAAACCCATCCGCCTTCGGCATTTCCTTCTCGACTTTTAACGGGTATATTATTGATCTCTATCTCATCTAAAATTCCCCTTGCAATTGCATCAACATGCAATTTAGAGTTACCAGAAACAATCACAAAATAGTCAGCAACAACGGTAAGACCTGTAACATCCAGTATCTCTAGGTTATTACCTTTGTGCTCCTCTACGGCTTTGGCAATAAGATCGAGTATCTTTTTGCTTTCCACCCTTTAGCCTCCTGTCAGTCTTTATTTTTTTATTGCATCTCGACCAAGCAATATGGCAACATCGCCTAATGGACTACTTGAAGTACTCCACTCATAGTCTTTGATACCCATTGAAGCAGCTAACCACTTAACTGCTTCTTCGCAATCAGCATTAGCTTGGATCGTTGTCTTTTGGTATTGATATTCAGTGACCTCAGTGATACCAGCAATTTTAAAACCTTTTTCTCTAAGCTTTTGAGCTGTTTCTTTTGCTACTTCTGTAGAACCACTACCATTTAATATACCAACACTAAAACCATATCTGCCAACTCGAAAATACTC